>JAZQRT010000086.1:0-1880 GCA_045629725.1 Eubacteriales bacterium
TCCGACTTTAGACGATTTATCCCAAACTGCCTCAATAAGAATCCGTGTTCATTCAATATCTGATAATTCTTATGTCGATTATGTTATTTCAGATAAAGAAATTATTCAAAAAACCTGTGATTTGTTTTCATCTATAGAAACAAAAAAGTATAAGACCGATCAGCCGTTAGGGTTGTTTTACACAATCTGCTTTTTAAATCAAAAAGGCAACGAAATTGAAAGTGTTATGGTACTTTCAAATGTAGACAATGGAATATGGGTAAATAGTAATAATATAGTATATAAAATCACAAGTAATGTTAAAATAGCTGAACGGATAGAAGAAATTTTAACGACGCACGGTAAGGCTATTGAGTAAAATGTAATTTATCAATCAAAATAAAACCCCCGACAGACTTTAAAAGTCTATCGGGGTTTTTACTTATCAGATTGAAAAATTACTCTTCAACAACTTCTGCTTCTTCTGCAGGAGCTTCTTCCTCAGCGGGAGTTTCCTTTTCGAGAAGTGCACGGATAGAAAGGCTAACCTTCTTGTTCTCTGTGTCGATTGCAATGATCTTAGCCTGAACCTTCTGACCAACCTGGAGCTCGTTTGCAGGATCAGCGATCTTCTTGTCAGCGATCTGAGAAATGTGGATAAGACCGTCAACGCCGGGAATGATCTGTGCAAATGCACCGAATGCCATGATGCTTACGATTGTAACCTCGGGAGCATCGCCTTCAGCGTATGTAGATGTAAAGATGTTCCAGGGATTTGTAGCCTCTGTCTTGTATCCAAGAGAGATCTTCTTCTTTTCGCGGTCAAAGGACTTAACGAATACTTCAAGAGTATCACCAACGGAAATAACTTCGGAGGGCTGCTTGATGTGGTTCCATGAAAGCTCTGTTATGTGGATCATGCCGTCAATTCCGCCAAGGTCGATGAATGCACCGAACTTTGTAAGGGACTTAACCTTACCTGTGAACTTCTGACCTTCTTCAAGAGTGTTCCAAAGCTCCTCGATCTTTGCACGGCGCTCTTCACGCTCAACTGCAAGGATGGATCCTGTTGCACGGTTTCTTTCTTCGTTGATGTCAATAACCTTGAAGCTTACTACCTTACCCTGAAGAACGTCAAGATTCTCTGACTTGGGAACGCCTGTCTGACTTGCGGGAACAAATACCTTAACGAAATTGCAGGAAACGATAACGCCGCCCTTAACAATTTCAACTACCTTACCTGTGAAGTTCTCTCCGCTTTCAAGACCTGCCTTGATCTTGTTCCAGTTGTCGATTTTCTGGATCTTCTTGAGAGAAAGTGTTGCGATACCGTCAACATCGCTTACTCTTACTGCCTGAGCTGTGATCTCGTCGCCTGCCTTGTAAAGGTCGCAAAGCTTAACGGATGAGTCGTCAGTTACTTCGGCAAAAGGAATGATGCCTGTTACCTTCGCAGGAAGGTCAACTTGGATCTCTGTTACACCAACAGATCTTACAACACCCGTTACGATATCCCCTGTATTTAAAGTCTTGAAGGTTTCTTCAAGCAAAAGAGCAAAATTTTCGCTGTTATTCTCGTACATATTATTGTACCTCCTATATTTTAGCGGTCGATTTTCGACCTATCATAACAAATTAAAGAATTTGCCTAACGAAAATATTTTACCAAATTTTTATTGATTTGTAAAGTGTTTTTTGTGTTTTTTTATTTTTTTCCATATTGACTAAAACTCAAAGGAAAATTTGTTGGTTTTGCACAAAACAAAAAATTATAACAATTCGAGTATGTGATCAAATATATTTTCCGAAATGCGATTGTATTTATCGGAGCCTGAAAGGCCTTCGGTACCCTCCCTTAACTCATCTGCACTTATCGGTTTCCCCAAACGTATCGTGACCTT
>JAZQRT010000087.1:0-4148 GCA_045629725.1 Eubacteriales bacterium
GTAACAATGAAGTTAAGTTGAACGCAAAGTCACGCAGGCTCCTTCCACCAC
This sequence comes from Eubacteriales bacterium, assembly GCA_045629725.1. Lineage (GTDB taxonomy): Bacteria > Bacillota > Clostridia > Oscillospirales > CAG-272 > SIG714. Next base: position 52 of record JAZQRT010000087.1, read on the forward strand.
TTCGTGGTCCCCCTCCCTCTCGGAGGGAGGCTATAGAGCATCCTCTGCATTTATTGCAAGTTTCGCATTTGTTTTACAAATGCTTTGGGCTATGCCCATGCCCCTGTTTCAAATTCTCCGATAAAGACAACACCTATTTTTTACAGCTCTTTTTTATACAAAATAAAAGTGTTAAAATATTAGTGTTGACATGGCACAGAGAAAGTGGTATAATATATCGCTGAAAGGTTGGTTTTATTATGCGATTCAGATCTACAAAATATATTTCAGAATTTATGGGCACGATGCTGTTCGTGTTTTTCTCCTGCGGAGCGGTTATTACATTTGGCGCGGACTATAAAAAAGGAACTGCGTATCTCATTTCGGCATTTGCCGCTTCACTTGCCTTTGTTGCCATGCACTACACTGTTTCACGTTTCTCGGGATGTCATTTGAATCCCGCCGTATCCCTTGCTATGCTCATAGCAAAGAAAATTGACGGATGGGACTTTTTAGGATATACGGTTGCCCAAATTGCAGGCTCCTTTGCCGCCTGCGGGCTTTTGACTGCAGTCTTTTGGGGACACACGGGAAATTACGGCGCAAACACATATTACAACGATAATCCTTGGATAACTATCCTTGTTGAATTAATTTTAACCATGACCTTTACCTTGGTCTTCCTTTTTACAAACGAGGAAAAAAATTCGGGAATATGCAAGGGACTTGCACTGCTCCTTGCAAGTGTTTTCGGAATACAATTAACAGGAGCATCACTTAACCCTGCCAAGAGCCTTGGAGCGGCAGTATTTGCAGGAAAAGATGCCCTCCGTGAATATTGGGTATTCCTTATTGCTCCTTTTTTGGGAGCTTGCTTTGCCGCCCTTATTTATATGGCTTTAAACAGCAGTGAAGAATATCACGCTCTCATAGCATCCACTTCGAAACGCACCGAAATCGGCACTGTTAACGAAGCTTTGACTAAGGAAAATACCGAAGCGGAAGAAGCAGAAAATCTGTAAAGAAAAATCAAAAAAGCTCTTGACAAATCTGCGGAAGTAATATATAATACTTCCGTTGATGCTGCTATGGCTCAGTTGGTAGAGCGCGTCCTTGGTAAGGACGAGGTCCGCAGTTCAAATCTGCGTAGCAGCTCCAAAAAGCAAGTCATAGGACTTGCTTTTTTTGTGCGTAAAAAAGAAATATAAAATACAGGAGGTAGAAATGGAAATTCAAAAGGAAAACAAAATGGGCGTCATGCCCGTTAATCGTTTGCTTGTTACAATGGCGCTTCCCATGGTTGCTTCCATGCTTGTTCAAGCACTTTACAACGTAGTTGACAGTTATTTTGTTTCAATGGTCAGCCGTGAGGCACTGACAGCCGTCAGCCAAGCCTTTTCCGCGCAAAACCTTATGATAGGTATTGCAACGGGTACGGCAGTCGGTATGAACGCATTGATATCCCGTTCGCTTGGCGAGAATAACAGAGAAAAAGCCAACAAGATCGCTGCAATGGGACTTCTTTTAGGCGGTTTCGGTTTTGTATTAATGCTCCTTTTCGGACTTTTCGGAACTGATATTTATTTCACGGGTATTCTTTCATCATCTCAAAATGATGGACTCCTCAATCTTGATCTTGTTAGAAGCGAGGGAAATGCTTATCTCAGTATATGCTGTATCTTTTCCTTTGGTATATACGGACAGATACTTTTTGAAAGAATGATGCAGGCAACGGGAAGAACGATATACACCATGTATACACAGGGTATCGGCGCTATCATAAATATTATCTTAGACCCGATATTTATTCTTGACACCATTCCCTTTATCAACGTTAAGGGCTTTGGAATGGGCGCTGCAGGCGCGGCGATCGCAACAGTTGCAGGACAGATCGTTGCTTTTATACTTGCATTTATATTTAACGAAAAGGTAAATACGGATATTAAGCTCAAATTTAAAGATATCATCAAGCCCGACTTCAAGATCATCAAGGGTATATACTCCATCGGTATTCCTTCCATTATAATGATGGGTATCGGTTCTATAATGTTCTACCTTATGAATATCATCGTAATGGGTGTTTCTGCTGTTGGCGCAACGATATTCGGAGTTTATTATAAGCTTCAGAGCTTCATTTTGATGCCCACCTTTGGTTTTAACAACGCCATGATCCCGATAATCGGATATAATTACGGAGCACAAAACAGACGCAGGATCACAAAAACCATCAAGCTCTCTCTTGCTTACGTTTTTGTAATTATGATCTTCGGTATATTCCTCATGCAGGTGTTCCCCACACAGCTCATCGGACTTTTCGAGTCCGATCCCGATGTTATCGCCCTCGGTCGCACAGCCATGAGGATCATAAGCACAAACTTTGTTTTCGCGGGATTCTGTATCGTACTCGGCTCTGTTTTCCAAGCCTTTGGATACGGAATGTACTCAATGATAGTTTCCATCGCCCGTCAGCTTGTTGTACTTGTTCCTGTGGCATATCTCCTTGCACAGTTCGGAAAGCTCAACCTTATATGGCTCTCCTTCCCCATCGCCGAGATAATGTCCCTCACGGTAACTCTTGTTCTCTTTGTGAGAATTTATAAAAACATCATCAAAAAGCTCCCCGAGGGCAACAAATAACCAAAAAGGCTGTAAAAAACTCATTTTGAGATTTTTACAGCCTCTATTTTTTCAATAAGCATTGACAAAAGCATATCTTGGTGCTAAAATGATGGTATATTTTAGCGGATTTTCACCGCAGTTTAATTATGGAGGAAAACATGAAAAAAATTGTTGCAATCGTGCTTACGGCTATACTTGTTTGCACACTTTTGCCCTTTGGAATTTTTGCCGGAGAGCCCCAGGAATTTGTTTCACAGGGTTCCGATTGGCAGTATCTTGAATATGAGGAAGTCGGAGTTGAAGGTCCCGAGGGATGGATGACAGGCGAAGACTCTGAGGATTGGTATGACGGTACCGCACCTCTTGGAAACTCAACTAACGGAAACGTAATTACACCCATGTCATGGGATAACTTCTCATGCTTCATGCGTCAGTCATTTACAGTGGATGACACAAGCAGCCTCTCAGGACTTGGCATGAACATTATTTATGATGAAAACCCCGTGGTTTACATCAACGGCGAAGAGGTTTGGGCAGCTTCCGGTTACAAGGACAGCGGATACACCTTTGTAAACCTTGAAGAATATGCAAGCGTACTCAAGGAAGGCGAAAACTATATTGCGGTTTATTTTGAAAACGCTCTCGGCGGCGCGATCCTTGACCTTGATCTTGTGATCAGAGGCACACAGAACGAGGACGGCTCATTCGTTTACAAGAGCGCGGAATCCTTTGACGGAGATGGCAATCCCAAGTCAAATCCCTGGGGCGCCATCGGTGACGTTTCAAATATGTTTGATGCAAACTCCTCAAGCATTTGGGGCTTCCCCTACGTTGAGAACATGAACGTTATCGTTGAATACTATGACACATTCGTTCTTGAATCCATTACAGTAGCTTGTAAGGATGAAGGTCCTGTTGCGGCTGACGAAACTCACGGTACATATATGATCGAAGCGCTCGTTGGCGACGAATGGGTTGTTGTTGCAGAGGAAGTACAGGTTTACGCTTACGACATGTTCATGGAAGAATCAACTGTAACTGTTGAAGATACAATTGAAACAAATACCATTAAGGTTACGATCACAAGCTGGAGCCAGGATCTTATTGACGGTAATATTTGGGGAGGAATTGCAGAGCTTGAGGTAAGAGGAACCTCTACAACCGCAGAGCCCACACCCGAACCCACACCTACACCTACTCCTACTCCCGAGCCTACTCCTACACCCGTAGAGCCCACTCCCACTCCCGACACAACTCCCGTAGAGCCCACACCTACACCTGTAGTTACACCCGACGGAACAACTACCACTCCCGAAACAACACCCGCAGGAACAGCAACACCCGTTGCTCCTTCTACAGACAATAGCTCTGATCCCGATGAAAACAACAACCTTGTTACTATCATTATCATCGTGGTTGCAGTCGTTGCAGTTGCGGCAGTTGTATTTGTGGTAATTAAAAAGAAGAAGTAATTAATAGTATTATTGGCAGAGATATTG
>JAZQRT010000088.1:0-3660 GCA_045629725.1 Eubacteriales bacterium
CGTCACTATTACCGCTACCTCAAGGGTGAGGAGACCTCCACCAATCCCATGGCAACGATCTACGCTTGGTCGGGTGCGCTGAGAAAGCGCGGTGAGCTTGACGGACTTTCCGAGCTTGTGGATTTTGCAGGTAAGCTCGAGGCGGCTTGCATTGATACTTTAAATGACGGAATCATGACAAAGGACCTTGTTGGACTTGTAAGCGAGGGTTACTCTGCCAAATCCGTGAACTCCGTGGAATTTATTAAAGAAATAAGAGCAAGACTTGAAAAAAGACTTGCATAAGCGGTGTCCTACAATAGCAAAAACGACAGGGAAAATTCCCTGCCGTTTTTATTTTTATAATTAACTTAGCAATACTTTCTGATTGCGTCTGTGATGTGTGCGCCGTTTCTGATCTCAGCTGCAACCTCGGAAAGAAGTCCTGCTGAGCGCTCACGTACGAACTTAACCTCGGGGTTGGAGCCGGGGTCGATACCTACCATTCTTGAGTAGATATACGTTACGTCTGCGAAAAGCTGACCGATGATCGCAGAATGCTCAAGTGTTCCCTCTCCTGCAACCTCAAGAAGGAATGCGGGCATTACCTCTGAGAATCTGCAGTAGTTTGCCATTGCAAGAACAACCTCCTCGTCGCCGAGTGTAAGTCCTGCGTGTCCCTCGTTCATAGCGTCGATGGTATTGTTTACAAGGGAATGTGATACTCTGCCGCGAAGGTCTGTTCTGAGGAAGAACATGCCCATCTTTGTATCCTTGTTTCCGAGGATTCCTTCAACGTTCATGTGAGAGTCTCTGGGAAGTCCGAAGAAGCGTGATACCATGATATCGTTTCCGCCCTTGTTTACGCCCTCATTCCAGAACTGGATATATTCATCAGCAAGAAGTCCGAGGTCTTCGTCGTTGCATCCGAGGTAGATGAAGTTTCTTCCGCTCTTTCTCTGCTCTGTGAGAATGAACTTTGCAATTACGAAAGGAAGTGAGTTTTCATCACAAAGATCCCATGCTGTTGTTGCACGGTCAACATCCTGCCAATACTTCTCAACGTCCATTCCTGCGATGTACATGGGAGCCATGAGAATGGGTGTCTTGTTTCTTCCGTATCTTCCTGATACGTTATCGGGAAGGCGGAGGATGAGGTTTCCGTCTCTTTCAGCGATCTGCTTGAGAGGTCCGGAGTTTGAGAATACGATTCTCTTTGCCTCGCGTGTTGTGTACTCGTGAAGCTTTACTGTTTCCTCTGTGAGCGAGGAACGAGAAAACTCAACGAAAAGTGTGTTCTCTACCGTTGCGTCCTTAGGGAGCATTGTGAGATTCTTGGGAGAGTTGATGATGTACCAATCAAGCTTCTTCTTGGGATTGCGGTTATTGAGCTCGGATACGTAGTGTGTAAACTGCTCGTTTGCTCCGATTCCCGTTGTGATCATATACTTGGGATATCCGCCATTAAAGAGTTTAGCGATCTCAGCATCGATCACGGGTGCTGTTTCCTTAGCGAAGTTATAGTAATATTCAAGTGCGCCTGATCTGTAAAGACCAACGAAGGGGTCATTTGCAATTACAGAAGGTGTGTTCTTGAAGATACCCTCAAGGGTCTTCTTAAGACCTGATGAAATGGGTGTTGCAACGCCTGTTGCGGGCTTTGAATAAAATCTGAAGAGCTCGGGGAATTTATCCTCAAGGCCCTCGGAAAGAACGATCGTATCGTCCATTGCTCCTCCCTCTGATGAGAGGTTGGAAAGTCTATACTGGTCAAGAGCCGCTGACATATCGAGGGCTTCAAGGTCCTTTTCGATCTCTGTTTTTGATGTTCTGAATACCTCCGCAAGGTTGTTGAGAAGTCCTTCAACGGAGAGTGCTGTCTTTACTGCAAGTTCTACCTGTTCGTAGCTGCTTCCTTTATCGGCGTGACGCTCAAGAAGTCCGTCAATAAAGCTGTTAAAAAAGTTCTTTTCCATATTATACCGTCTCCTTACGTATATTTTTCTATCTGTTTACATTCTACTCTAAGCATAATGATAACACGAATTTTCCCAAATGTCAATCATACTTTTGAATTTATTATAAATTCGTCACTTTTGCCCAATTTGTCATTTAATTCTGCTGCTATACAGTTCAAAATAGAAGCCTTTATTGCCGAGCAGCTCTTTGTGAGTACCTTGTTCGACAATTTTCCCGTCCCTCATGACAAGAATTACGTCAGCGTTTTTAATAGTGGAAAGTCTGTGAGCTACAATGAAGGAGGTCTTACCTTCGGTAAGCTTGTCAAAAGCCCTTGAAATGAGCATCTCGGTTCTTGTATCTATCGAAGACGTTGCTTCATCAAGAATGAGGATAGCAGGATCGCGAAGCATTACTCTTGCAATACACAAAAGCTGATTCTGTCCCTGGGAAAGCTCGGTTTCGCCTGTGCCGATGACTGTATCATACCCCTTCGGAAGTCTTTTTATAAAGTCATGAGCACGGCACGCCTTTGCCGCCGCGATGATCTCCTCATCCGTCGCTCCGACTTTTCCAAGGGCTATATTTTCCTTGACAGTAGCTTTCTTTATCCATGTATCCTGAAGCACCATGCCCATTTTATCTCTGAGATCTGCTCTGGACATTTCATATATGCTTTCGCCGTCGATCTTAATATCTCCCGACTTTGCATCATAAAATCTCATGAGCAAATTGATAAGCGTAGTCTTGCCGCATCCCGTAGGTCCAACAATTGCAACGTGGGAGCCTTTTTTTACGTCAAGTGAGAAATTCTCAATGAGGGGCTTATCCTCTTTATATGAGAAGCATACGCTCTCAAATTTAACGTCCCCTCTTGTTTCTGCCTTCACATCAGCAGAGGGCAGGTCCTTTATCTCCTCCTCGCGTATCAGCTCAAACACTCTTTCGGCACATGCTATTGAATTTTGGAATTCGGTAATGACCGATGATATTTCATTAAAGGGCTTGGCATAGCTGCCCGAATAACTGAGAAATGCAGAAAGCATACCTACCGTAAACGCACCGCCACCCAGAACGTAAAGAGCTCCTATGAGGGCTGTGACCGCATATACCGTACTGTTTACAAATCGTGTGAGGGGATTGGTGAGAGATGAGAAAAAGATCGCCATAAGTGAGCTTTTGGCATATTCCTCGTTGATCTTTCTAAACTTTTCCTTCTTCTCTTTTTCTCCTCCCGAGGTCTTTACGGTCTTGATACCCTTGATATTTTCCTCGGTAAATCCCGTTTGAACGCCCTTGAGCTTTGTTTGCTCTGTGAAGAACTTATGAGTTTTTGAAGTAACAAATCTTGCAACAAAAAGTGAAAGAGGTGTCAGCACGACTACCGCGATCGCCATGGGCACATTCATTGTGAACATGATCACAAGTGTACCCGCGATAGTTGCAACTCCCGTAACGATACCTGCAAAGCCCATAATGAGTCCGTCACCAAGCTGCTCGGTATCGGATATTACTCGGCTCAGCGTTTCACCGTGGGGGTGAGTGTCCATATATGATACAGGAAGCTTCGTTATCTTCATAAAAGCGTCGCTTCTGATATCCTTTACGGTATTATAAGCCACCCTGTTTATAACAAGAGTGAACAGCCATTGACAAAGTGCAAAAACTCCGACACATACGACGATCTTTATAATATTATCCGTAAGCGTACCGTGAGTGGTA
>JAZQRT010000089.1:0-5088 GCA_045629725.1 Eubacteriales bacterium
AAGTCGGATCGTAGCCATGTCGTTCTGTGAGCCAAGGTGTTGACAGTGAGTCTTGTCTTCCTAAGACCGCTTGGCCTCCGACTTCAAGCAGATCGAAGATCTTATTGAGGAGTATTACGATTTTCTCGATGTTTCTATCGAGGACAGACCTTACGAAGAGTAAGGCGAACAACTAACACACAACAATAACAGGAGGTAAAGATAATGGTAAAGCTTAGTTTACAGTTCTTTGCTCATAAGAAGGGTGTCGGTTCTACAAAGAACGGCCGTGATAGCGAATCCAAGCGCCTTGGCGTTAAGAGAGCTGACGGTCAGGCAGTTCTTGCCGGCAACATTATCGTAAGACAGAGAGGAACAGCCATTCATCCCGGTAACAATGTTGGTATCGGTAAGGATGATACGCTTTTCGCTCTTGTTGACGGAAAGGTAAAGTTTGAGCATAAGGCAGGCGGAAAGAAGCAGGTTAGCGTATACGCCGACTAATTCTTTCAACATAAATAGAGGGTGCGAATTTTGGTTCGTACCCTCTATTTTGTTTAGCCGTAATTTTTTCTTTGCTTTATTATTTTCTCCAAATATCTTGACGCATGAATTTATGCCTATGATTTATTTTCTTTGTTGTACCTTGTCTGTGACAAATGCGAAAGCTCTTGTTTTTTTTAGAATAAAGTGATATAATTGTTTTACGATGCAATTTACGGAGAAGATATTATGATGGTATTATTTGAGGATAAATACTTAATTGTTTGCGAAAAACCCGTTGGTGTAGAGTCGCAGGTGAGTGGTAGAGGAAAAGAGGATATGATAACGCTTCTGTCGCGTTACAGGGTAGAGAAGGGCGAGGATACATATGTTGGACTTGTTCACCGTCTTGATACTACGACGGGCGGTGCGATGATTTATTCAAAGCGAGAGGATATGACGGGGAAGCTTTCGGCTCTATTACAATCCGGAGATTACAAAAAAACATATTTTGCAGTTGTACACGGCGCGCCTGAAGAGAGAGAGGGGGAGCTGCGCGATCTTATTTATCATGACAAGCAAAAAAACAAATCCTTCGTTGTAGCAAAAAAACGTGCAGGTGTTAAAGAAGGTTTGGCACGCTACCGATGTCTGGAGAGTGTGACGCTGGATAACGGGGAAATCATGTCGCTTGTTAAGGTCGAGCTTATTACGGGCAGGACACATCAGATAAGAATTCAATTTGCATCACGTGGAATGCCGCTTGTTGGAGATGGAAAATACGGCAGCCGTGACAATAAGGCAAAGTGTGCTTTGTGGTCGCACAGAGTGGAGTTTATTCATCCTGTGACCAAAAAAGAAATTGAAGCTTGGAGTTTTCCAATCGAGATGTATCCGTGGAATATGTTTAAAATTAAAAAATGAGCGAGTTTATCGCTCATTTTTCTTGTTTTTCTAAAAAATCACAAATTGATCTAAAAATGACGAAAGCGACCTGCTGCCTATGTATAGTATCTTCGAATCGTCTCGCTTCTTCAACATTTGAGAGAAACCCGCATTCTACAAGAACTGCAGGACAAGGGGCTTGATCAAGCAAACGTATTGCACTTGTAGCAGGCTTAACAGATCTTTTGTTTTCCGGCTGAAGTATTTCTCGATTTTTGGACTGAATGATATCCGCAAGAATCAAGGACTCCTGAAAGTTTTGCGAATACCACACCTGAAGTCCGGAATATTTTGGATCCGTGAAAGAGTTCATGTGTATACTGACGAAAATGGCATTATCGGTGCTTTGGGCAATCGCAAGGCGTGCGGCAAGGTCGAGTTTCTTTTTTCTGCCTTGAAAATCCACATTTCTGTCGTAAAGCAGTCTGTCGTCCTCGCGAGTCATGACGACGTCTATTCCTTCTTCTTTGAGCATGTCGCAGAGCCTTTTTGCTATATCCAGATTTACGTCCTTTTCAACAAGTCCTGCTACACTTGATGCGCCACCGTCCTCGCCACCGTGTCCGGCATCTATAATGATGGTATATTTATATTCTTTTACTTTGGCGACTGTCTGTTCGTTATTCGTTGGAATATAAAGGGTCCCGAAGAGAAAAGCCATAATGCCTGTGCATAATGCGGAAATGATCAGAAAAATAATAATTTTGAAAAAAGAGCCGTTTTTCACGTTTTCATCCTTCCGTTAAATTTTTTTTGTTAAAAAAAGCAAGTCTTTATCTTCTATTGCGGCTAATTCGTTGCATAACGACAAAAATATGAAAAATATATTTCCCCGCTTGACAAAAAAAAGTATTTATAGTATAATTGTTTTTAATAATATTTTTTGTTGGAATGCCAACAAAAACGATTCTTGATCAAAAATGGAGGTATGCCGAGATGAATTTTTTTGATGAGCTTGTGAACTATGACAAAGAGGTCCATGATGCATGTAATTTGGAGTTTGAGCGTCAGCAACACAATATCGAGCTTATTGCCTCGGAGAACATTGTTTCAAAAGCGGTGCTTTTGGCTGCGGGAACTGTTCTCACGAATAAGTATGCCGAGGGATTTCCCGGTAAGCGTTACTATGGCGGATGTCAGTGTGTTGATATCGTTGAGGATATCGCGCGCGAGCGTGCAAAAAAGCTTTTTGGAGCAGAGCATGCAAACGTTCAGCCCCATAGCGGTGCTTCTGCGAATCTCGCGGTATTTTTTGCACTCCTTGAGCCCGGTGATACCGTAATGGGGCTCAATCTTGCTCACGGTGGGCATCTTTCACACGGCTCTCCTGTAAACATCTCGGGAAAATATTTCAATATAGTTCCTTATAGCGTATCAAATGATACTGAAATGCTTGACTATGATGCGATCAGAGCAACTGCACTTGAGTGCAAGCCAAAGATGATTATTGCAGGTGCAAGCGCATATTCAAGAACCATTGATTTTGAGAAGATCGCTGATATCTGTAAAGAGGTTGGAGCTTACTTTATGGTAGATATGGCACACATTGCAGGGCTTGTCGCAGCGGGACTTCATCCAAGCCCCGTTCCATATGCAGACGTTGTTACGACCACTACACACAAAACTCTCCGCGGTCCGCGTGGAGGTATGATACTTTGCCGCGAGGAGCTTGCAAAGCAGATAGACAAAGCGGTATTCCCGGGAACTCAAGGCGGACCTCTTATGCATATCATTGCCGCGAAGGCAGTTGCTCTCGGAGAGGCACTTACACCTGAATTCAAGAAATATCAGCAGAATATTGTAAGCAATGCAAAGGTTCTTTGCGAGGCACTCAAGGAAGAAGGTTTCAGCATCGTTTCGGGCGATACCGACAATCACCTTATGCTCATCGATCTTCGTCCATTTGGTGTAACCGGCAAGGAAATGGAGCACCGTCTTGACGAGGTTCACATTACAGTCAATAAAAACGCTATTCCCAATGATCCGGAAAAGCCCTTCGTGACAAGTGGAATCAGAGTTGGTACTCCTGCCGTTACCTCTCGTGGATTCGGCGCGGAGGAGATGAAGCTGATAGCAAAATGGATGAAGCTCGTTGCTACAGATTTCGAAGCAAACAAGGAAAAGATCACCGCGGAGGTTATGGCTCTCTGCGAAAAATACCCGATATATAACTGATTATATTCACATAACAAGGAGAAAATGAAAATGGCAAAGTTTATAAACGAACCCTCACATACGTTTAACGAATATCTTCTTATCCCGGGTTATTCATCAAGCGAATGTATACCCGCTAACGTGAGCCTTAAAACTCCTCTTGTGAAGTTCAAAAAGGGAGAAACATCTTCTATAACCATGAACATTCCCATGGTGTCCGCAATAATGCAGGCGGTGTCTGGAGATAAGCTCGCTGTCGCACTTGCAAAAGAGGGAGGAGTATCATTCATATACGGCTCTCAGTCTATTGAAGATCAGGCAGCTATGGTAAAGAGAGCAAAGGATCACAAGGCAGGATTTGTCAGTAGCGACTCAAATGTTCGTCCCGATGCAACTCTGGCAGATATAATTGCACTGAAGGAAAAGACCGGACATTCCACCGTTGCAGTAACCTCTGACGGAACCGCTGAGGGCAAGCTTTTAGGTATTGTTACGGGCAGGGATTACCGTATTACTCGTATGAGTATTGATACAAAGGTCGAGACCTTTATGACTCCTTTTGATAAGCTTGTCGTTGCAAAGGAAGGAACAACTCTCAAGGAAGCAAACGATATAATATGGGATAATAAGCTTAACAGTCTTCCGATAATTGACGATCAGCAGCGACTCCGCTATTTCGTATTCCGCAAGGACTATACCTCTCATAAAAACAACCCCAACGAGCTTCTCGATAAGGATAAGAGATACGTTGTAGGTGCGGGCATAAATACCCGTGACTATGCTGAGAGGATCCCCGCACTTGTAGAGGCGGGAGTTGACGTTGTATGTATTGACTCGTCAGAGGGATTTTCCGAATGGCAGCAGAGAACTATTGCGTGGGTACGTGAAAAGTACGGTGACAGCGTAAAGATCGGCGCAGGTAACGTGGTTGATGCTGCAGGATTCAGATTCCTAGCTGATTGCGGAGCGGACTTTATTAAGGTTGGTATCGGCGGTGGATCTATTTGCATTACCCGTGAGACAAAGGGTATCGGTCGCGGACAGGCTACCGCGCTTATAGAGGTATGCGCTGAAAGAGATAAGTATTTTGAAGAAACAGGCATTTATGTTCCCGTATGCTCGGATGGTGGAATAGTTTATGACCACCACATTACTCTCTCGCTTGCCATGGGTGCAGATTTTGTAATGCTTGGAAGATATTTTGCACGTTTCGATGAATCCCCCTCAAATAAGGTCAGCATTGGCGGAACCTACTATAAGGAGTATTGGGGTGAGGGAAGTGCACGCGCGCGCAACTGGCAGAGATACGACCTTGGCGGAGACAAGAAGCTTTCTTTTGAGGAGGGAGTTGACTCCTACGTTCCTTATGCCGGAAGTCTTAAGGACAACGTTGCTATGACACTTGCAAAGGTTAAATCCACAATGTGCAACTGTGGAGCTTTGACGATTCCCGAGCTTCAGGAGAAGGCAACTCTCACGCTTGTAAGTGCTACGAGTATCGTTGAGGGCGGAGCACACGACGTAATT
>JAZQRT010000090.1:0-1538 GCA_045629725.1 Eubacteriales bacterium
CCCAACTATTGCGATAATCCCTCAAAAAAGCGAATATAGCACATATACCATGAATCTTTCCCTGCTCGGTCAGAAAAACATCGGAACATTCTGTCCGATAGAGGGTGAAAAATATGATATTGAATATATAATAATTAAAAAGAGCACAAAAGAACCTCTTTTTTACGGAACGTTCACGAACATCTCCGCAGCCGAAGGAATCTCAAGCAGTAAATACTATTCTCCAACCCCCATGCCCGGATATGTTCCAAAGGATGAAGGCGAGGTTTACATTTCTTATATTGCCGCAGAGGGCGGACAAATAGACGGCGGCGAGCTTCAAGCTCAGATTCCCGGAAAAAAAGGATATGAGATCACGGCAACTGCTCACGATGGATATGAATTCTATATGTGGAGCGACGGAGTTAAAACTCCTAACCGATCAGATGTAGCAGGTGAAAAGGACACAAGCTTTACTGCTTATTTCATTAAAACTACTCGTGACGATCTGCCTATTGCCAACATGTATATTTTTACAGAAACAGGCAAGCCTGTTACAACAAAGAATTATATTGGCGCCGAGATCACAATAATCGGCTCTAAAAATGCAGCAGACGATATAACAGTTAAAACCCAGATCAAGGGACGAGGAAACTCCTCTTGGAATCCATACGCTCTTCAAAGCAGCTATGACAGTAAAAACTCCTACCGATTGAAGCTTGATGAAAAAGAAAAGCTTCTCGGTATCGGTGAAAGTAAGAACCGCGACTGGGTACTCAACTCTAACAAATTTGACCTTTCGGGACTTAGAAACTACCTCATTTGGGAATTTGCAGACAAGATGGGCACTCTTCCCTACGTTCCTGATTGTGAATGGGTTCAGCTTTACATTAACGGTGAATATCGAGGAATGTATATGGTTACCGAGCGAGTTGAGGTTGCCAATGACCGCGTTGAAGTTGATGATTCTATCGATTCAACAGACAAAGGATATCTTATTGAGATCGACTTCAGAGGAACAGACGAAGGTCAGCCTTACTTTTATGTTGAAGGGTATGGAGCCGCATCAAACGATAACCCCAGAGAATTCGTTGTAAAATCTCAGTGTAATGATGCAGATCTCGAATTTATTGCCGACTACGTAAGACGGTGCCACAGTGCCATAATGAGCGGAAACAGAGATGAAATAGATAAACTTATGGATATACCTTCCCTCATTGATATGTATATCCTTGAAGAGCTTACCAAGGACGTTGACGTTGGTGCGGCAAGCTTCTTTATGCAAAAGGAAGCAGGTGGAAAAATATATTTCACTGCTCCTTGGGACTTTGACTTCGGATTCGGAACATACGGACACGCTATTTCCTATGAAGGTATGGTTTCCGTCGGCGAAGAAGGCTGCACTTGGTTTGCAAAGCTTATTGAAAACGAGTGGTTTAGGAAGGAAGTCCTTGACAGAATGGCTGAGCTTGACGATGACTTCACCAAGACTCTCGACGAAGTAAAGGCAAAGGGTGCTGAGCTCAAATCATCAGCAGACAAAAACGCATATTTCTGGA
>JAZQRT010000091.1:0-7751 GCA_045629725.1 Eubacteriales bacterium
TCCGACTTTCTTCTCCCCATCCCCAAACAGAGCCTGTATCTTCGTCAAAAAGGTTGTCTTCATATCCGATGTCACCAAAGGGATTCTTTGTTTCAACGCCTGCAGGATTGTAACCAACAGCGCCTCTTACTACTGCTTTTCCACCGGAAACAGCCTCTGCACCGGATTCAGCTGTAAGCTCACAGTCAAATACTGATCCACCGCCGCCAAGAGCGTTCTTGAAGTAAACAGCAATTATGTTTTCACCATTCTTAAGAGCGCCAAGAGCTTTATCTGTAATATCAAATTCTCTGTACTCTCCATCCTGGTAACCTGTTGCAGACCAAACCTCTACACCGTTGATATAAACAACGGGGTCTTCATCCCAAATAACAGCAAGCTTAAGTGCCTGAACAGCAGAAGCCTTTGAAACTGTAAATGTTGTTCTGATATAACCGTTGAAAGATCCGTAGGGGAACTTTGTTGTAGCAGATGAATGAGGCCATGCGTTACCTGCAAAGGGAGCCTGTCCTTCAGTCCATGTTGCAGAATCTGTACCCTTTTCCCATCCTGCAGGTGCAACTTCTGCTTCTCCTCCTTCAGGGATCTCGTATGCAAGATATTCCCAAGTTGAAGATTTTTCAACAAGAGTTGTTGTTTTGGCAGCTGCAAAGGAAGCTACGCTGAGAATACCCATAAGCATTCCAAGACAAAGAACCAATGAAATAAGTTTTTTCATTTTGAATACCTCTCAAAAAATATTTTCGTATACCATGTATACCACGAATATTTTATCACATATTCAAAAAGAATTCAATATCTTTTAATTGATTATTTTTACTTTTTTTTTGACATTTACAAACCCACATTGTTAAACATGCACAAATTCTTCGTCAATATTTTTATCTAAAATAGAAATTCCTTTTAACAATTCTATTGTAATTTGATCTTTTTTGGTTTATAATTACGGATGTGTATACAATATATACATAATAATTAAGGAGATTTGTTATGATAAAAAAAGAAATACTTGAAAAGGTTCTTTCCAAAGCCATGTCCACAGGGGCTGACTTTGCCGAAATATTTGTTGAACATACCCGAAACAACTCTATACACCTTGTTAATTCAAGAATAGAAGAAATATCCGATGCAACAGTCAGCGGAGCGGGTATCCGCGCTTTCCTCGGTTGCAGATGTGTTTCAGCATCAACCACTGATCTTTCCGAATCAGGTCTTATAACCTGTGCAGCTCGTGTTGCCGACGTTATAGCCGAAGGTAAGGCAGAGGTAACGATCAACCTCGCTTCTTCAATTCCCGCAAATGCCCACCCAATTAAGATAGTACCCGACACAGTGAAAAAATCCATAAAAGTTGATCTTCTCAAATCAGGTTGCTTTGCGGCAAAGGATAAAAGCGCAGAGATCATTCAAGTCAGCGGCTCTCTCGGCGACGTTGACCACGAAATTCTCGTTGCGAATTCCGATGGACTTCTTATCGGTGACAGATCTATAAGAACACGTATGGCAATCAGCGCCATCGGAGAACGCGGAGGTAATCGTCAGAGCGGATTTTACGGCCCCGGTGCTAAAATGGGTCTTGAACTTTTTGACACAATAGATCCCAAATCCGTTGGTGAAGAAGCTGCGCGTATTGCTCTTGTTAAGCTTGGAGCACGTCCCTGCCCTGCAGGTAAAATGACAGTTGCCATTGAAAACGGCTTTGGCGGAGTTATTTTCCACGAGGCTTGCGGACACTCACTTGAAGCAACCTCAGTTGCAAGAAACACATCTCAAATGGCAGGCAAGCTCGGAATGAAGATCGCCTCCGATAAGGTTACTGCAGTTGATGACGGAACGATTCCCAACGCTTGGGGTAGTATCAATATCGACGATGAAGGTACCCCCGGCAGAAGAAACGTTCTTATCGAAAACGGAATCCTAAAGTCCTACATGGTGGATAAGCTTAACGGGCGCCGTATGGGTATGCCCTCCACAGGTAACTCACGCCGTCAGAGCTATGCTTATGATCCAACATCCCGTATGACAAACACCTTTATTGAAAACGGAAATGATAAGAACGAAGACATCATCGCGTCGATAGAATACGGACTTCTTGCAAACCGTATGGGCGGCGGATCTGTAAATCCCATCAACGGAACGTTCAATTTCTCCGTAGAAGAAGGATATATCGTTCGAAACGGAAAGATCTGCGAAAGTGTCCTTGGCGCTTCTCTTATCGGTAAGGGTTCGGAAATTCTCATGAACATTGATATGGTCGGACAGAATCTTCTTTGCGGTCAGGGTATGTGCGGAAGCTCAAGCGGTTCCATTCCCACAAACGTCGGTCAGCCGCTTATCCGAGTAAACAGTATAACCGTTGGCGGAACAGCTGAAAAATAAGGAGGATCGAAAAATGGCAGATTACAAATCAATTATTGAAGCGGTAAAAAAAGCAGCACTTGAAAATGCGCTTGAGGATTATGAGCTCTATCTTTCCTCCTCGGAAAGCATCGGCTGTGAGACCTTCCGCGACGAGCTCAGTGAATTTTCATCAAGCAAAGGCGAAGCGGTGTATTTCAGATGTGTTAAAAACGGAAAGCTCGGATATGCAACCACACAAAAAACAGACGAGTCAGAGATAGCTTTACTCGTTGCAAGAGCCGCAGAAAACGCTCTGATCAACGAAAAGGACGAAAGAGCTATAATTTATGACGGTTCGGGTGAATATAAAGTTTTTCCCAAAACAGAATTTACACTCCCCACAGCAGCCAAGCTCGCAGAGCTTGCCATGGACCTCAGAAACGCGCTTTACGACTCCGATAAAAACATTGCCGACGGAAGCGCGGCCGGTACAGGAGCATACCTCGGTTCATCATTCCTTTTCAATTCCAAGGGTCTTACTCTTGAAAGCGAATCCGGAAATGCAAGTGCCTATATGTATGCCGTAGTTGCAGATGAAAACGGTGCCTCTCCAGAATGTGCCTTCAGATCTGAATATGATCTTGATAATATTGACAAAAAAGCTCTTGCAGAATACGTTGTTACAAAGGCAAAGAAAAAATTCGGCGCAGGTAACGTAAAAACAGGAAAATACAATATCATTTTCAGCCGTGAATGTATGGCACAGATACTCTCCACATATAAATCCGTATTTTATGCCGATTCCGCTCAAAAAGGGTTTTCTAAGCTTGGAAAAGACTTTGTTGGCACAATGATCGCCTCGGATAAGGTATCTCTTATTGATACTCCCTTCAGAGAGGACAATCCCATAAAGTGCGCCTTTGACGGAGAGGGATTCCCCACAAAAGAAAAATACGTTATTAAAAACGGCGTGCTTGAAACAATGCTTTATAACCTTACCACCGCTGAAAAAGACGGTGTGGAAAGCACGGGTAACGCTTCACGCGGTTCATCGGGTATCGGAACACGTGTGTTCAGCTTCTATATCCTTCCCGGTGATAAAAACGACGAAGAACTGATGCAGCTTGCAAATAGCGGTATATTCGTTACTGACATGAAGGGATTTCATGCAGGAGCTGATACTATTTCCGGAGATTTCTCAATCGAAAGCGAAGGCTTTATGATCGAAGACGGCGTACTTTCACGCCCTGTTCGCTCCTTTACGGTGGCAGGTAACTTCTTTGAGCTTTTAAAGAGTATAAAAGAAATATCCTCCGAGCTTGAGATACGCTCACCCGGCTCAACTCAGATCGCATCCCCCGCAGTTCTCATTGAGAATATGTCCGTTGCAGGTGAATAATTAAATGTTAAATTTAAAACTCGGCATGTAATTTTGCCGAGTTTTTATATATTATTTATTATTTTTTTGCTTATTTCGTCTACCGATAACTATCGCCGCTCCCACCGGAATTCCGATGTAAAGAGCTACGCCGCCTATGGATAAGATCCAAGGAAGTAATTTTTCAAAGAATGTTTCTGCTTTTTTTATAGTTAATGATACCGTTGAATAGTTCACATCGGAATCATAATTTTTAAGCATAAGCTCAATGGATTCAATCTCCGAATTCACCTCAGATATCTCGCTGATGATAGATACCTTCTCGGATGCGGACACACCTTCGTCATCAAGAAGTGACTCAAGGAGTCTTTTTCTTTCTGCAAGGGAATTTTTTCTTGCCTCGGCGCTGACGTATTCCGTTGTAATATCAGTTGTGTTGACACGCTTTTTAAGAACACCGCCGTGCCCCTCCACGGAGCTTAAAAATTCATCAAGTTTTTCCGTTGGTATTCTGAATGTTATATCAACTCCCGTACACTCACCGTCCTCATAGCTTTCATTATTACTTTCAATGTATCCGCCAAGCTCTTGGTTCTTTTCGGAAATCTTGTTTTTAACCTTTGCAATATCAAAGGACTCAATGGTCATATTTACGGTATATACGATCTTGCGGTTTACCTCTGTGCCCACAACAGCTCCTACGCTTTCCATTTCAGGTACTTCCGCTGCTCCGTTATCCATGGGACCTGAGGCGCTGCACGCGACCATACTAATGACTAAAGCCGAAAAGATAACAAGACTCAACAAAATTTTAAACTTTTTCATATTCCCGCCTCCTTTATTGTAATTAAATTATACCACATTAACAGTCTAACTTCAATAGCCAAATATGAATTTTTAAAAGGTGTTGACAAAACATTGTAAAGATATTATACTTTTGTTGTTAACTTTTTTCAAAGAAAGGATTTTAACATCCAATGAAATTACTCTCAAATGAAAAATATATTGACGGCTTGGGGAACTTTTCCCTTACCTATTCCCTAAACAATAACCTTCCGGGCTCGGCGGCGGGAGATATTTCACTTTCTTCAGATGCCATTGGCTCATACTCTCTTTATTGGGGAAAGGATGGCAGTCTTCTTAAAATAAATTGCGGTGAAAAGATGCTTTCCTATTCCGCACTTCATACCTTTGAATTTATTGAAGGTACATCTAAACAAAGCATAAAAATCCTCGGGTTTACTGCAATTCCCGTAGGTGCTGACAGTATTATTTTAACTGATGAAAACAAAGCTCCCATTGTAAGTCTTGAACTACCGAGGGAAAAGCTTCTTCCCGAAACGCCCCACAAATACTCCTTCGGTGTGATTGCGGATATTCATTACAACTACTTCTTCAACCACGATAAGACCATCGACTATGCAGTTGATGCTATTGACCGCGCTCTTGACTTTTACAAAAAAGCAGGCGTTAGTATCGTTACGGCTGTTGGAGATTACGGTATCTATTCCGAAGAAAAATCCTATCAGGATTACAGTAAAGCCGTTGAAAAGAGCGGTGTTACGGTTATTGCCTGCGGCGGCAACCATGAGCTTTATGCAAAGATACCCGTTATGTATGGCGAAAACGGCTATTGGCGCACCTATATGAACAAGGGCGTTTACGACCGCACGCTTGAGGGTGTTATTGATATTGCCTCAAACGGAATTGATTTTACATATTCGGTTCCCGGACACGAAAGCGAGGTTTTTGTTTCCCTTTCTCAGTGGTATTGGGACGGTCATACATCAAAACAACCCAAGCTCCTTGAACCCCAGCAGCTTGATTGGCTTGAAGAACAATTTATAAAATATTCGGATAAGACAGTTTATCTCCTTTTCCATACCTATCTTTCCGACGATGACGGTGAAAACGTGGACGGAGAGGGCGACCTTCGCAGTACGGGCGGTTACAGCTATAACGGGCATTATAATATACATACTCCCGACGAAAAAAGGCTGCGCTCACTTCTTACCAAATACCGAAACGTAATATGGTTTAACGGTCACAGCCACTATGAATATTCCATGCAGGTCTACAACGAAAATCTCAATATTTTTGATTATGAGGGTACCACCGCAACGATGGTCCACGTTCCAAGCGTCACCAATCCCCGTACTGTCAGACCCGAAGCGACAACTTATAATTCCCTTCGCGGCAAGGCCTCTCAGGGCGCCTTTCAATTTATATACGACGGTTTCCAGATCATGAACGGAACAGACCTTTGGAACGATGAGATCCTTTCATATGCTTGCTATATTATTTACACCGATAAATCATCAATTATCAAGGAAGGCAAAATTGGAGAAGATATCACTTGGACCTATGATGCTCAGCTTAATTCCCTCAGATTGCTCGGTACGGGCAAGATCGAAATTGATGTCTGTCCTTGGAAAAAATATTCAGATAGCATTATGCGTCTTTACACAGGAAAAGGCATTACAGAAATCGGAAAAAATACATTTTCCGAGCTTACAAATCTCAGCCGCGCAGAAATAAAGGAAGGGGTCTGCCACATCAAAGGCTCTGCTTTTTCGTCAAAAAAACTTGACACCCTTATTCTGCCCGAAACATTATATAAGATTGATGAAAATGCCTTTTCATTAATCACTCCCGCAGCCAAAGAGGTGATCTATGACGGTACAATTGAAAAATGGAGTATGATCGATAAAGGTTCAAGTCTTAACATCACCAAGCCTCCACACTGCCGTAAGGTAACGGTTACTTTCAAGGGCGACGATTTCACCGAAAGCTTTGACGTGCCCCTTGGTTCGGTTCCGTGTTATGAATGGATACCTGCAAGAAATCATCCCGACGAGGAAAAATACTATATCTTCATGGGTTGGTATGATGGAGAGAACACATATTCGCCCGCCGAGCATCTGCCGCCCGCAAAATGCAACGTGACCTATACCGCAAGCTTTGGCGCTGAGGGCAAGCGGTTTATTTCCGTCGCTCTTGCCTTTGGTGAGATCACATGGAGCCTCGACCGCCGATATTCCTGCCTTGTACTTTCAGGTAAGGGTGCTATTCCCGATTTCAACGAGCTGAATGACCGCCCTTGGGATCCGTATGCTGCCGCAATCACAAAGGTTGTTGTAACAAACGGCATAACCGATGTTGGAGCCAATGCGTTTAAACAGCTTCACGCTCTTAAATGCGTTATTTTGGAGGAAGGTATAAAAACCGTTGGAAAAGATGCTCTCGGTTACAATAAGCTTCTTAAGGAGGTATATATTCCAAGTACCCTTAAAGAGCTTGGACGAGGCAGTGTTTATCTTTCCGATAACATTGAAAAGGTATTTTACGGCGGTACCAAAGAGGATTGGAAAGCCTTTTGTGACGGTATTACCACTTATTACAACACCAATCTTACTAATGTTAAAAACATAATTTGTAAATAACAAAAACAGATGTAAAAAACTCAAAACGAGTTTCTTACATCTGTTTTTATTTGTACTTTTCAGTTATTATTTTCCAAGGAATTCTGCAGTTGAACGGCTGTATGCCATCATATATTTACAAAGCTCAACAAAAATAGCATTTGTTGACAACGCCACCCTGTTTGCTGCATAAGTTTCAATACTGTAGGTATATACTCCGCTATGTCTGAACTGCTCAGGTGTGCCGTAGTTTTCAAATATTTCTACTTGTACGGGTCTGCCCATATCCTTTATTGCTATTCCTCGGTAGACGAAGGTCTGATACTCTTCTCCTTGAACTACATTGGTAACAAAATCAGCATATGTAAATTTCTCATTCTTCGTCACTCCGTTTACGTTCGTATAGGTGAGCACTACCGTTATATTCTCTTTTTCTCCCGTAAATTTTGAGAAATCAATAAAAAACTTCAATTCAACACTATCCACAAACAGCACACTTGCACCTACAATGGTTATCTCATCATCAGGAGTTGTTTCATAGTTAAATACAGACTCAAGCTTTATATCTTCGCCCTCATTTGGAAATTATATAATCTTTACCCAGGCAGTAT
>JAZQRT010000092.1:0-4896 GCA_045629725.1 Eubacteriales bacterium
CCCTGCGCCAACACTTACCACTAGCCCTACTCCCACACCTACTCCCACTCCCACGCCCACACCTACTCCGGTATATGTTTATGAGGGTGCAGTAGAGGATTATCTACTTCCCGTTGAGGATCATTCATGGGAAAGAATATATGCTCCCGAATTTGTGATGATACATTTTATGAGTGCGGTTGTAAATCACAGAGATGATCCATATAATATGGTGTACATAAGGGATAATTTTATTGAGTATGACATCAGTATTCATTACGTAGTTGATCGTGACGGTATGGTTTACTGTTATATACCGGAGGATAGAGTTGCCTGGCATGCAGGCAGGGGCGAATATGATAACAACGAAAAATATACCAATGCGATGAATCAGTATGCCATTGGAATTGAGGTTTTAGCAATAGGCTCTGAAAATGACATGGCGCCATATCTAAGACCCTCGGTATACAGAGCGCTTGATGATTCGTTAAAGGGCTATACCGAAGCGCAATATAAAGCACTTGAAAAGCTTGTTGATGATATCTGCCAAAGAAATGGTATTCCAAAGGACGCATACCATATCATTGGTCATGAAAATTATAGTACTGGTAAAACTGATCCCGGAGAGCTTTTTGATTGGAATAAGGTTCTCGGATAACTAAAAAAAGGCTGTAAAGAATTCAAAAAGAATTTTTTATAGCCTTTTTCTATATATTAAGCTTGAATTGTTTGCTAAAACAGTATGCTACTTGGTTATTTGATGGGGAATCGGTCGTCGTCCTCAAGAGCCATTTCAAGAACGTGCTGAACGGATGCGCCGTCAGTGAAATCGGGGTGTGCAGGGGCGCCTGTGTGTATTGCTTCAAGGAAGGAATACATGCTGTGAAGATGTCCGCGCAGCCAACCGATGGGAGCCTTGAAGGAGGGGAATATACCTCCGGGGAGGTCATATCTGCCACAGCATTCTATTCTTGTGTATCCTCGGTCACCGCCGTAGGAGCCTGCGGGGGCTGTAGAATCGTAAAAATAAAGCCAGTTAGGGTTCATAAGCTCGAATTTTAAGGAGCCCTTCTCGCCGTAAACGGAGAAATTGAATTCATCGTTTGCGCCAACGGTAAGCTTGCTTACTTCAATAGTACCCATAGCCTCGCCCTCGGTCTTGCAGATCAAATAAAAGGCTTCGTCGGCATTTGTTTGCCAAAGCTTGCCGTCAGTTCCGAGTCTTTCGGGAAATGCGATCTGGCTTGAGCCCTTGACAGAAGTGATATTTCCGCAAAGAAACTGTATCATGTCAACTGCGTGAGCGCCAAGGTCAAAAAGCGTACCCGCGCCGCAAATGTCACGGTTCTGCTTCCATCCCGCGCGTCTTTCGGGATCGGCGGCGCTTGAATGGAGGTATTCCGCGCGGAAGCTGATGATCCTTCCGAGTCTGTCCTCGGAAATGAGCTCCTTTGCCTTCATTATTGCGGGAAGAAAGCGGTTGTTGAAAACAATTCGGTTTACGATTCCTTTTTCACGAGTGAGTCCTTCTATCTCCTTGGCTTGGTCATAGGTTATGCAAAGGGGCTTTTCACAGTAAATATGCTTGCCTGCCGCTATTGCTTTCTTGAGGGTTTCATAGTGATAAATATTCGGTGTGCAAATGCTGACAGCATCGATGTTTTCGTCATTTATCAGATCATCCTCACAAAAATATGCCTTGCAGCCGAGGAAATCTGCGGCTTTTTTTGTGCTTTCCCGATGTCCCGAGCATACTCCTGCCACCTTTGCCTCAAAGGGCAGATCACGGTAAAAATATTTAAGATTTTCAATGCACCAAGCATGTGTTTTTCCCATTGAGCCGAAGCCGATAAGTCCTATATTCATAATCATTCTTCTTTCTTTGATATTGTTGATAAAATTATACATTAAAGAAACGCTAATTGTCAAGTATCAGAATAAAGGAGATAAAAACTTAAGAATTATTTGAGTTTTTATTGACAAAGGATTGTATCTGTGATAATATACTGTTATGGTTGTAAACAAAAAAATATAAATTAAATATTACATTCTGTTAATTTAATAAACGCATTTTTGTGTTATAATAAGTTAAATAAATAATATTGAAAAGGAGATCACGAAATGAACGCAAACGTAAAGAAGATCGTTATTATCGCATCTGCAGTTGCAGCAGTAATCGCTGCAGCAACAACAGTTATTCTTCTTGTTCTTAACGCAAAGAAGAAGAAGGCAGCAGCTGCTGAGGAAGAAGTAGTTGAGCTTCCCGAGGAAGAGATCGTTCTCGACGAGGTTGTTGAGGAGATCGCTGAGTAATTCAAGCTGATAATAATTTGAAAGTACCGCAGGCTTTTGAGCTTGCGGTACTTTGCTTTTTACACAGAATTGTGATTAGTAGCCAAATTCCATATATTACATTTGACTTTGATTGTGCAATATGCTATAATATAGCCGAAAGCAGAAAGTGCAAACTGTTTTCGGAATGATTATTAACGTATGGAGGTGCACAAAATGAAAAAAAGAAAAATAATGATATGTATGCTTTTGGCGGCGGTGCTTTGTTCGGTTTTGGCCATGAACGTCACTGCGGCAACACATACGGTGATAAAGGGCGACACGATATGGCGTATTGCCGTGAGGTATGAGGTCGGCATCAGCGAGATAAAGGAAGCGAACAGTCATATATCGGACCCGAATTTGATATATCCGGGGCAGGTACTGAATATTCCCGAGAGGGAGGGGGAGGCTCTTGCTTTTGAACAAGAGGTAATAAGGCTTGTAAATGAGATCAGAGCAAGTAATGGACTCAAAACACTTACATACGATTGGGAGCTTGCAAGAGTTGCGGAATATAAATCCCGTGATATGAGGGATAGGGGGTATTTTTCCCATACGAGTCCCACATACGGCTCACCCTTTCAGATGATGAAGAGCTTTGGTATAAGCTACAGATCGGCAGGGGAGAATATTGCCATGGGATATAAAACTCCCGAGGCGGTGGTGAATGCTTGGATGAACTCCCCGGGGCACAAAGCGAATATTTTGAATTCGTCATTTACACATATCGGAATCGGTTATATCAAGGACGGAAATTATTGGACACAGATGTTTGTAGGCCGTTAATAACAAGAAAACACCTTGCTATCATTTTTGAAAGCAGGGTGTTTTGAATTTTATGATTTAAAAACCATTTTAATGATGTTTGTAAGACTGGGCTGGGTACCGTAAAGGAGTACGCCGACTCGGTATACCTTTGCCGCACCGTAGCCAATACCGAAGGCAGAGAGAATGAGGATCAAGATCGATGTGACGATCTCCCATGTGGGAACCGTGCTCATTGCAATTCTTGTAAACATAGCCATTGGGGAGGTGAAGGGAATAAAGGAGCATGCTTTCATAAGGAATGTGTCAACGTTGTTTTCGGCAAGTGCGAACATAACCACCATAAATGCCGCAATGTAGATCATTGTAATGGGCATCACAGAGGTGTTGATATCCTCAAGCTTGGATGCGGTTGAGCCGATAGCGCCGTAAAGAAACGCATAGATAAGGAATCCAAGGACGAAGAATACCAGCATATAAACAAGAAGCTCGAGGGGCATATCAAAGATCGCGGATACGATGCCCCCGTCGTCCCAATATTCGCGGTTGATGTTGAAGCATACGAAAGCAGTACCGAATATCACAAGGAGCTGAGTGAATCCTGCAAGACAGGAGGCAAGAACCTTACCGAACATCATTGAAACAGGCTTTGCGCTTGTAACAAGAAGCTCCATGGCACGGGAGCTTTTTTCTGTTGCAACGTTTGTGGCAACCATCTGTCCGTAAAGCATGATCACCATATAAAGCGCCATGATCATGATGTAGGTGTACCAATAGTTCTGCATTTGGTCAATACCAAGGGTCTCGGTGTTTGCTTCTACCGTGAATGAGAGGATATTCGCCGCATCCTCGGGGGAAAGTCCGCCCGTTATCATGGAATTAATCCTGTAAAGATTCTGCATGACCTCGGAGGCAACGGCAGTGTTTGTGTCGTACATGGAAAGGTTGTTGACGTAATAAGTGAAGGAGGTAAATCCATCGGTAACGAAAGCACATTCGACCTTTCCCGTGGTAATATCATGTCTGATCTTGTCAATAACATAGTCAGAGCCTTGAACGTCATAATCCGTAAAGGCACCGGAGAAGTATTCAAGGAGCATGTCCGTGTTTCCCGCTTTGTCCGTAACGAGCATGATCGGTTTTTCTTCTGTGGGATTCTGAGTGCCGTCATCAAAAATATTTTCGATTCGCGGATAGAACATTACAGCCGAAATTATGAGTACAACGGTGAGAGTAACACCCACAAAGACCTTGTTTGCAAGGTAGTTTTTAAATTCAAATTTAAATATTTTTCCAAACTGTTTCATCGGTGTCACCTCCTTAGAGATTTTCTTCGGCATAGTCTATGAATATGTCGTTCAGCGAGGGTTCGTAAACACGTATCTCATCAATATCGTATTTTTCGGCAAGCTCAGCCATAACGGGGCGTTTGTCATTTTCCGAGTCAAGGGTAAGGATAAGACTGCCGTTTTCCAAAGGGACGCATTTGTCAGAATAGTCCTTTGAGATCTGCTCGTTATCGGCAGAGGTGAGAATAAGGCGGTTACGAGGATAATTGCGCTTGATGGATTTTAGATCGCCTGTAAGAGCAACCTTTCCTCCGCCCAAAATTGCGATCGAATCACAAAATTCCTCAATGTAATTCATCTGATGGCTTGAAAACAGAACTATTTTACCCTTTTTCACGACCTCGTTTACAACGTCCTTCAAAAGCCTTGCGTTAACGGGGTCAAGCCCCGAAAAGGGCTCGTCGAGAATTACAATGTCGGGCTCATGGGCAAGTGCGGTGATAAGCTGGATCTTTTGCTGATTTCCCTT
>JAZQRT010000093.1:0-11323 GCA_045629725.1 Eubacteriales bacterium
AGGCAAACAGTGAAAACTGCTACTTGTTTATCAAGGTAAAAAATGATATTACTTCCATCGAGGACGCAGGCGCAACGATTGAGGCACAGATACTTGCAAATGATTGGCAAGTGCTTTCCACAGAAGCAGACGGCTCAGTAATTTATTATCTTGCTGATGAGATCGAAAGCAAAAACGAGGTTCAGGATATTTATATATTCAAAACCTTCAAGGTTGGAGACGATGTTTCAAACGCAACTCTCACGGCACTTGCAGAAAACGAGCCCACCATCACAGTTGTTGCATATGCAATTCAGTCAACAGGCTTTGAAAGCGCAGAAGAGGCTTGGACAGCAGCACCTTCAACTTGGACAAAATAATAGTTAAATAAACAAGGAGAATACACATGAAAAAGAAATTATCAGTCACAGTTATCGCACTTATTCTTTCAGTTGTTTGTACCGTAAGCGTAACACTTGCATGGCTTATGGATAAAACTGACTCGGTCACAAATACCTTTACAGTTGGTGACGTTACCATCACACTCACAGAAAGTCCCTTGAACGCTGACGGAACCTACGGAACACCTGCAGAAAACGTTTCCAATACATATAAGGTTATTCCCGGAACAGAGTACAAAAAGGATCCCAAGGTAACCGTTAAGGGCGGAAGCGAAGCATGTTATCTGTTTGTTAAGTTTGAAGAAACAGGAAGCCCTTCAAGTTATTTTGACTATACATCTACACTTACAACTGAAAATGGTTGGACACAGGGAACAGGAGATATTCCTGCGGATGTATGGTATCGTGAGGTTGGGGCTTCTGCGGGCGATCAGTCATGGGAGCTTCTTTTGGACAATGGAGATGGCTATACATTAACGGTTAATGCAACAAACGTAACCAAGGAAAATGTCAGTGCTGCAGCGGCGGCAAAGCTTGTATATACTGCATACGCAGTGCAGAAGGCAAACGTAAATTCTGCGGCAGACGCTTGGGTAATCGCAAATAGCTAATAACCGTTTAATTCGGTAAAATATGCCTAAAGAAAGGAAAAGATATGAAAAAGAAATTATTGGCAGTATCACTTGCAGTGATCGTAGTAGTAATCGCGCTGGCAGGCACGTCACTTGCTTATCTTACAGACACGGACGAAGCAACGAACGTTTTCACAACAGGAACAGTTGAGATTGAGCTTACAGAGGCAGACGTTGTTAAGGATGAAAGAGGAAATCTTGTTGCAGATCCCGAGGGTACTCGCCACAACGGAGATTATGACTATGGAAAGCTTTTCCCCGCAATGTCCGTAACAAAGGATCCCACCATCAATAATATCGGAACAGAGGATGTTTACGTTGCTGCAAAGATAACTGTAAGCGCAGGTGAGGGCGATCTTGAGAGTCTTATCGGAACAGGATACATGGGTCTTCTTGGAATCAATGAGATCGTAAGCGGCGGATACGTTAAGGAGAACGATACCCTTAAGAGCGATTATAACGGTCTTTCTGACGGAGGACTTCCCGTATACGGTGATGATACTTATTCCGTATATCAGGAAGTAGAGATAGATGAGAATCAGAACAAGGTTTACGTGTTCTATATCTTTATCGAAAATCCTATTGCTCCCGAAGGAACAACAGGCCCACTTTTCACAACTCTTACCATTCCCGAGGATTGGGGAAATGAAGAAATGGCTCAGTTCAAGGATTTTACAATTTCCGTTAAGGCATACGGAACACAGACAACATCCTTCACAAGCTGCTTCGAAGCGATGACAAAGGCATTCTCAGACGATTTTGATTTTTGATCGTCATCAAATTATACTCTGCTCCGACGGAGCAGGGTATATACGGGTACCTCAAAGGAGCCTTTGAGATATCCATATATACTCTGCTTGAAGAAAAGAAAGGACAAATAAATGAAAAAGAAGATTTTAGTGTGTGCGCTTATAGCAATATGTCTGTCTATCGCGGCATATTCAACTGTTGCATATGACACTTATAATGCGAAGGCAACTAACGTAATAACGGTTGGAAATATAAAAATCAAGCTTGTACAGTCAAGCGTCAAAGCAGGAGAAAACACCCCGAGCTTCAATGTGGAGAACGAATTTTCCATACAACCGGGAGCTGATATCTCTAAAATAGTACAGGTGGAAAACATCGGAAACAATCCCGCATGGATCAGAATAGATGTGGAAAAGGTGATCGAGCTTGCAGAGGGTGTAAGTGAAGCTCCCGACACCGCCCTTATCGGGTTTGACGTGGATACGGATTCTTGGACTCTGAAGGACGGGTACTATTATTATAACGAGGCGCTTGAACCCGGACAGATCTCAACCCCCTTGTTTACAGAAATACAGTTTTCAACTGAAATGGGAAATATATATCAAAAGAGCAAGGCGCGTGTGGATGTAAAGGTCCATGCCGTTCAGGTAGCAAATAACGGAGAGAACGTATTTGATGCAGCGGGATGGCCGGCAGCTGAATGAAAGGAGAGAGACAAAAATGAATTTTAATAATTTTAATATAAGAAAAAGATTTTTGTCTTTTCTTCTTGCAGCGGTAATGATCCTTGCGACCTTACCACTCGGAAATGGCAGTCTTCTGGCGGAGGAAATTCTTTCTCTTAACGTAAATGAGCCCTTTTACAGCAGCTTATCCTTTACTGCAGACGGATCAACGGTAAAAAGTAATAGTTACCGTATTCCTGCCATGGTTACATTAGATGACGGAACCATCGTTGCGGCATCGGATATCAGATGGAACACTACCTATGACGGAGGCGGTCTTGATACTATTGTTGCAAGATCCACCGACGGCGGTGTAAGCTGGAGTTACGTTGTGGCAAATTATCTTGGAGATAACGGAAATACATATAACGGATCATCTTCGACGTGCTTTATTGACCCATGTCTTACTGTTGCAAAGGACGGCAAAACAGTATATATGCTCGTTGACCTTTATCCTTACGGTGTAGCTCTTAATGGCTCCAAGGATACAACACCTTCAACTGCAGTTGGATTTACAAGCGAAGGATACCTTAAGCTCAGCAATAATAATCATTCAAGCTATAATTATTATCTTAAAGATGGCTTGATCTACAGTAATTCAGGAACTCCTCAGGACGGATATACTGTTGATGATTATTTCAATCTTTATTATAACGGAACCAAAACAAGCAATCTTTTTTATTCCACATCTCCCTTCAAGGTCGTTAGAACGGGATATTTGTATCTTACAAAATCCACAGACAAAGGAGCAAGTTGGTCTGCTCCCACACTTCTCAACCTTAAAACGAACTCCGAGCAGGTATGTCTTGTGGGACCCGGAAGGGGAATAACCACTTCAAACGGAACGATGGTCTTCCCGGTGTACAGCTACGGCGGCACCACTGAAAGCCAGAGAGTGGGCTTTGTTTACTCTACTGATGGCGGCAACACCTGGCAGCGCGCCCAGAGCAGCGTTTCCTGGAGTTCTGAGGCGGCTGTGGTGGAGATCGGCACCGGCACGTTGCGATTCTTCTACCGCAACAGCAGTGCAAAGCTTTGTTATGTGGACTATAATTTGAGTAGCAGCAGCTGGGGTAGCGTCGTCAATACCGGCGTGAACACCAACTCCAACACACAAATGTCTGCCATTACCTATTCCAAGACCGTGGACGGTAAGCAGGTGGTGCTGGTTTCCTGCCCCACCGGCCCATATGCAGCGGGCTCCAGTAACAATGACGGCTCCTGCCGTATCAATGGCCGTATTTTCACCGGCCTGGTCAATAATGACGGCACCATGAGCTGGACGGAAGCCATCAATGTCACCGGCACCAGTTCCGCTACCCTCTCCGGCACCAATTATACCGATGCCCAGGGCTTCTTCGCCTACTCCTGTCTGACGGAGCGGGCAGACGGCTCTATCGCCATCCTTTATGAAAACAATCAGTATGGCTGGGGCGCGGGTGATGACAAGTACTACACCATTACTATGAAGGCATATTCCGCAAGTGATCTCGGTCTTACCTTTGATGACGGCACAGGCGGCGGAACTCCGGATCCTACTCCTGAAAATCCCGATAATGAGTATGAGCTTACACTTGGGTTAGGGCAGAGTACCAAAGTAACGGTTTCAGAGATCGAAACGATCGGTACTGCAGGTGCATTTGTATCTTCAGACGGAAATGTAAAATACGTTGTTGAGCATTTTGATTCCACTTCATCATATCAACAGGATGCTGACGGTATTGATAGCGGAAGCAAGTATCTTATAGTTTGCAGCAGTAATTATGCAGTAACAACGTCTTCCAGCAGCAGTAATGCTTGGAATACAAATTCATTACCGCTTACATATGTAAGCTTCAACGGAAGCGAAACCGATTATTTGTGGACGATCACAGAAACCACCGGAGGATATTATATTCAGAATCCTGCAGGGCAATATATGACCATTCAGACAGGAACGGTTGCTAATAAAAACTATACAGTTACCCTGTCATCAACCCCCTTTGTTTGCGATATAGTTAGCTCAGGCTCGGGATATATGATCTTTGCAGATGGAACTTATATAGGTCTTAACAATGCAGGTGGCTCAGCATATAATCAAACTGCTCTCGGCTGGACTTCATCTGATAATACTGTCTGGAGCTTATATCAGTACGTACAGCAAAGCGGCACAGAGGTTGAGATCACAGGCCTTGATGTAACTACAGGCACACCTATCACAATAGGTAATACTGTTTATAACGTAATTGTAGAGCCTATTGAAGATAATAAAAATATTTTTGTAATGAATGGCTCGGAGCAAACCTTGGATGCAGTTTCCGATCTTGGACTTACAGGTACGGGATATACCGTAAGCTATGAGGTAACCTCGGATGAAAGCGGTGTTATCACGCTTGAGGGTGCAACAATTACCGCTCACGAGTCAAACAACGGCTCAGCAACCGTAACGGCAACCGTTAAAAATTCAAGCGGTGAAGCTGTCGGAAGTGTAGTATATACAGTTGCGGTATCAGCTGTAGTTATAACCGACACCAAATCGGTATTTCTCCCCAAGGGTGGAACGGCAACAATAGAAGGTCTTACAGGCGAGATTACAAGCACAATGCTTGATACAGGAATTGCAACTGTTGCTCCTTCCGAGGGAACGCTTTCGGACGAGGACGTTGTTATTACAGGTGTTGATGTAGGAATGACCTCTGTTGTGGTTGGCACGGTTCAGTTCGTGATCCACGTTAACCCCGGAACGGAAACAACGAATAACTCATCAAAGTACATCTATATTTACGTTGATGAGATCACAAACTGTAACGTATATTATGCAATAAACGGAGGTGTTCTCCATAAGATAGAAGGAACGGGAATATTGATAGACCAGACCTACATCGGCGGCTTCAATATTATGTTTTTCGCTGCTCCTTTTACGGGATATGCTTTGACTTCAATGGGTATAACAGGAACTGCCGGAGATTATTATTCACTTTCCAACGGTAAAAATGAAGATGGCTCAGACTCTGATGCATGGCCCTTCGACTCGGCAACTCAGACGACGATCCCTTCATCCTCAAGTGATTCTGCTTGGGTGGAGGGTCACGGATTCAGATGGTGTTTGCTTGAAGGTAATATGACGATTGAAGAAATGCGCGATCTTTTTGAACGCGCGCTTGCTGTTGGTGCAGACGGTGCGACAACAATGACTAAAAATTCGACGGACGGAATCAATTCAAATATTTCCTTTAAGGCGGAAAAGCTTCCCACTCTTGAAAAGACCATTGTAAAGGTCGATCGTGACGGAGAAGAAATTGAGTTCACAGAAAACACGGTGCTTCGTTTCGGTGATATCATAACATATCAGTTCAAGATCACGACGTATAGTGACAATATTAAGTATACCGACATTATCTTGAGTGATGGTGATATAGGATATACAAATCCTCTTGCAGATGGTATACTTGATGCTTCCGGACAGAATCTTGTATATACTGCAGAGTATACTATCAATCAGGCAGATTCCGATAAATATTCAACAGGTTCCTTTGTGAATAAGGCTGAGCTTGAATTTTCATATAAAAGCTTATATAGCTCGGGAAAGATGGAGGAAACCGCCAGTGCATCGGTATCCTGCAGAATCAGCGGTATCGTGTATTATACTTGGATGGAAGGCTTGCCGGAGGGCATCACAGCCGACATCACGAATTATCCCCGTCCTACCTATCAAGTAGTTCAGTATGGTAACACAGTAACCGTAAAGGAATATACGGGACTTACCGTATACACTATTTTTGAGGGTGACTATGCTATCGGAACTTGGCAGTTCAAGGGATGGACATATGAAGGTGAAAGTGTTCTTGAGGGGCAAACTTTGACAATGCCCATGAACGAAAATATGAATTTCGTAGGAATTTGGGAATACGTAACTCCTCCAAAATATACTGTAGTATATAAGTGGGTAAATGCCCCTGCCGGTGTAGTACTTCCCACCGATAACAATGAATACTATGAAAATCAGAAATATTTCGTTGACTCCGTTTATTATGCAGGAAAGACCATAGAGGTGAATTCTGTTAAGTGGACATTCAGCGGATGGAAGCTTGAGGGCAATGTTGTCAGCGGTCAACAGACAATGAAAACAGCAAACGTGGTTCTTGTCGGTGAATGGTCGGGAGAAACACTTCTTACGTCATTGACTATCACAAAGAGCGGATGGAATTCATCGGATCCTTCCCAGTGCTTTGTATTTGTGATCACGGATGAAAATGGATTTAACCTCAGAGTAACCGTCAAGGGCAACTCATCAACGGTGGTTGACGGACTCAGAGTTGGTGCAGAGTATACTGTAACCGAGGAAAGCGAGTGGTCTTGGAGATATAAGTATGACGGCTATACTACCGATCTTACGAATGAAAGCGTCACAAACGGTGCCAAAATTCGTCTTAATGCCTCGGATAACGAAATAGCATTTAAAAACAAGCGTACAACTGAACAATGGCTTGACGGCGATTGTTGGCTTGACAACATTTTTCGATTGTTCAGATGAGAAGGGAGAGCACGATGAAAGTAAGTTTTAATAAAAAAATAGCATTAATAACTGCCATAGTGCTTCTCGTTCTCGGAACGGTTGGAACAACTTTGGCGTACATATTTATAAAAACCGATGTCCTTGATAACGGCTTTGATCCTGTACAGGTTTCTTGTGCAGTGGTGGAAAATGATAAAGCACCTGCAACAAGCGGAATTTCAAATATCGCCATCAAAGAAAACGTGAGGATCAAAAATACGGGAGATATTTCGGCGTATATCCGAGCAACTGTTGTGATAACTTGGAAAAATGAAGACGGAAGCAAGGTTTTTGCCGCCTCTCCTGCAGAGAACACGGATTATAAGATCACGTATTCCGATAGTACGCAGTGGTCAAGGGGAAGTGACGGATATTATTATTTTGCCGATCCCGTACCCTCCGATGAGCTCACCGAGGTGCTTATAAGCAGTGTCGAGCAGTTAGCGGATGGACCTATGGGTAGTGATGGAACACAGTATTACCTTTCCGTTGAAATACTTGCCTCAGCGATCCAGTCAACACCTGAGGATGTTGTTGCAGATCAGTGGGGTGTAAGCGTGAATAATGGAAAGATATCAAAATAAGGAGGCACTATGAGTAAGAAATCAATTAAACTTATAGCACTTTTCTCGTTTTTGATGCTTGTTATTTCATCGACATTTTCGGTAAATGCCGACAGTAGTGTAGTATATGACGGTAATGCAAATGAATATATTTTTTCACCCGGAAGCGATCTTTCTCCCACGGACCTTTTTGAAAATTTCAAAAATGTAATGCCGGGAGATAGCCTCACGCAGAAGATCATTGTAAAAAACGATGAGGACAATGAGGTAAAGGTTAATATATATATCAAAGCGCTCGGCGCAAAGGCAGGCTCCGAGGAGCTTCTTTCAAAGCTTCATTTAACAGTTGCAAAGTCTGAAAATAATAAGATGGCGTATATGTTTGATGCAGCGGCAAACGAATCGGATGGCCTTTCGGAGTGGGTACTTTTAGGAACTCTATATTCCGGCGGAGAAGTTAATCTTGAAGTAACCCTTGATGTGCCCATAGAGCTTGGTAACGAGTTTCAGGATGCAGCAGGATATCTTGAATGGGAATTCAAGGTCGAGGAATTACCGGTTGATCCCGATGATCCCAAGCCGCCCGAGACGGGAGAAAATAACAAAATATATTTTCTTATTGCATCGGCAGTTGTTGTTTTGGGAGTAATGATCGTACTGTACAGATCAAGGTCAAATAAAGTCAATAATATTTGAAGTAGTTCACAGAAAATAAAAAGACCGTAAGGCAGATGCCTTACGGTTTTTCTTGTTTATGGAAATTAATATGTAATATAATCCCAAAGGCGCACTTGTGCGGAGTACGGCTTTTTACCTGCGGTCATGGACTGCTTTATATTAAAGGTGTCTTAGGATCTGATCGTGGTGGTCGGCGTAGTTAACAGCCGTTTCTTTAGTTATCTTTCCTGTTTTATAAAGATCAAGAAGATAGTTGTCCATTGAAATCATTCCTTCGTTTTTTCCTGCAAGAATGGCATTTTCTATTTGATGATTTTTGTTATCACGTATCATTGATCTGATGGCGCTGTTAATATGCATAAGCTCAAATGCAGGGATGAAATTTCCTTCTTTGTCGGGAATCATTTGCTGAGAAACAACGGTGCGAAGAACTGTTGCAAGCTGGAATCTGATCTGTGATTGATATGCGCCGGGGAATGAGTCAATAACTCTGTCAATGGCGTTGACAGATCCTTTCGTGTGCATGGTTGCAATAACGGTGTGACCTGTTTCTGCGGCAGTGATCGCAGTGCGCATTGTTTCAGAGTCTCTCATTTCACCCAACAATATAACGTCGGGAGCTTGACGCAGACAAGCGCGGAGGGCAGAAAGATAATCAGCAGTATCGATGGCGATCTCACGTTGACTGACGATACTTCGTTGATTTTTATGTAAATATTCAATAGGATCCTCAAGCGTAATAATGTGACAATCCCTGGTTTTGTTGATCCTGTCAATAATACAAGCTTGAGTAGTTGATTTTCCGCTTCCCGCAGTTCCTGTAAATAAAACAAGTCCGCTTGTGATATCTGCAATATCCATGATCTTTTCGGGAATATTGATATCCTGCCATTTTGGAATATCAAAGGAAACGATACGAACAACTGCGGCAAGAGAGTTACGCTGTCTGTATGCATTGACCCTGAATCTTGAAAGACCGGGAATAGCAAATGAAAAATCGTCATCTCCCGTTTCAAGATAATTATGGATCGGGCGGTTTGCAACTGTGTAGATCTCTTTGATAAGCGCTTCTGTATCCGGAGGCAAAAGCTTTTGATCATCAATGTGATGGATGCGTCCTTCGATCTTTTCGCTGATGGGGCCGCCCGCAACAATAAATATATCCGATGCTTGATCGACTACTGCTTTTTCAAGATATTTAATAAGTTCATCCATTTTGAGTTTCCTTTTCTGTTATGTTATATGGTTATACGTTAGTTGATACTGCTTCCCAACGCAAAACAGTCCATTTACCGTTTTCAAATGTGACCTCGACCTGTAAAAACAGGGTGTCGGAGATCTTGCATGAATAGGAATAAACACCCTTGTTGCTTTTAACACCCGAAGGAATTGTTCCGCTTCGTATTGTTGCAAAAATTTCTTCAGCCTTTGAGTCCGCTTTATAAAAAGCAGAAACGCTCTCGGCGTTGACTGTGGCAAAATGCTCTTGAGCCTTTGCGGTACTGATGGTCAAAATGGAAAATACCGAAAGACAAACAACAGCAAAAATAACTAAAAGCGAGCTTCCGCCTACAATGGAGGGAAGACGTCTTTTTCTATCACTCATTTGTAACCTCCTTTTGCCAATGTACCTCAAGCTCATAAATACAAGCGCCTTTTTGATCGTAAACACAGATCAATGCTCCTTCAAAATATGGATTGGGGCAGATGAATTTTGTGGCAATGAGATCAAGCTTAATGCTTTCGTGGGAGCTTTTAACAAACGAACCGTCTGCCGTGGCATAAAGCTTCAAGGTGTAAGCATCACTTGTACCCGTAAGAAGCAGAGCGGCGCTTTCAAGATCACCGTTTGTTGATTTAAGTGTTTCGGCTGTATTTTGAGCACATACAACCGCAAGGTCAAGGGCTTCACTATTGTTGGATATTTCACTTGCATGTGAAAAAACGAGAAGGCAAACTGCTGCAGCGAGAGCAAAGAATAAAACCATTATTACTTGCTCCAACAGGGGAAGAAATGTTTTATTCTTCATAAGCTACCTCCTGGGCAGATCTCGGGTAGATCATGATCATGCGGCAATCACCGTCGGTATAGGTGATATTGGCACAGATGATATCATCAAGCATCGTAAATTTCAATGCGCCGAGTGGTGCAAGTACTTCACCGTCGCCCGGCTCAAATTTGTTTTCAGACTCGGTAAAAAGCTCGTATAAGTATCCGTCATAGCAATATATACATGTATAGTAAAGCTCGTTGTTGATGATCTCATATAAAAACAAGGAATTTCCCTCGTTTTCGGGAGTCCTAAGATAAAAGTCCCCAATAAAATAGGTATTGTCAAGATCACTTTGTCTGATTCTTGTTGTAATATAGCGTGAAATTGTTCTTTTTTCATATCCAATAGAATCCTTATCGTTTTGCTCTCGGTAAAGGGAAGCGCCCGTTAGCAAAACGGTTATGATGCAAATGGAAAAGATCGCAAAAAGAACGAATGGGGCGATTGAGCCTATTTCAAATTTTTTGATCTTATTATTCATTTTCCTCGAACCAGTACAGTAATGTCGGGCATCAGATTTGAGCCGTAAAATTCATATTTAATAACGAATCTTTCCTCGTCGTATTGAACGGCATAGTTTTCAATAAGGTGTTGTGCCGATGGAGGATATGCGCCTTCAATAGCATAGCAGGAAAGAGCTGCTTTTTTCATTGCATCTTCAAGCTTTGTTTTATCCTCAAGGGATTTTCCTTCGTCAACACTGTTAAGTGCGGTAAGAAAAAAGGAAAATATTGCAACGATCAATAAAGAAACGGCTATAACACCGAAAATGTTTTTTAAAAGCTTTTTCATAATTCAAATCGCTTTCATAATATTGATAAGCGGGAGCATAACTGAAAGAAGGATAATGCCCACGATAAAAGATGTAATTATTACAAGTGCAGGTTCGATTTTTGAAACTGCGTTTTCAAGACAATCCTGTGCTTCATCGGACATTCTTGCGGCAATCTGTGCCATAACCGTATCGCCGCGACCCGCCCGAATGGCAACAGCAAGAAGATTACAGG
>JAZQRT010000094.1:0-9493 GCA_045629725.1 Eubacteriales bacterium
GTTTATGTCAATGGCATTTACAGTTACACCCATAGGGCGCTTCGTTACTCCCCACTTGCCGGGAATGGAAAGACAGCCCTCAAGCTCCTCCTGCTCTCCGTAATATGCAACTATCTTGGGATTGATAAGTACGATGGTTTCCCCCGGCTCCGTTTCCACAAGGGCGATCCTCTTAAGTACTCCGACCTGAGGTGCGGCAAGTCCCGCTCCCTGTGCCTCGTGGAGGGTCTCGATCATATCCTCGATAAGTGTCTTTATTCTTGGGGTTATGACGTCAACTTCTCTGCATTTCTTGCGAAGGATATCGTCCCCTTCTTTTACTATCGTTAAAAGTGCCATTTTTCATTCTCCTTTTCATCATATACTGGACGGGTTCATGTCAACCGTTACCGATACGCTTGAGCCCGATTTCTTTTCCGTGTGCATGAGAAGCTCCGAAAGAGCCTTTCTCATTCTTTTATTTGATTTACATTTTATTACGATCTTCATTCTCATTTTTTCTCTGAGCTTGAATATGGGTGCCTCCATTGGTCCGAATATCTGCATCTTCAAATCGGAATACTCACCCTTTATCATTTCCTTAAGCTTATTGCAGGCTATCTCCACGCTGTTCGCAAGTGCCTTTTCATCCTCCGAGGAAAAGGATATTGCCGCAATATCGCAGAAGGGCGGAAACAGAAGCGCGTGTCTGAGGGCTATTTCGTTTTCATAAAAAGCCTTATAATCCTGCTTTGCCGCAAGAAGTATGGTCTTATTATCGGGACTTGAGGTCTGTATGACCGCCTTTCCCGCAGTATCTCCCCTTCCCGCTCTGCCTATGACCTGAGTTACAAGGGAAAAGGTCCTCTCAGCGGCTCTGTAATCTCCCATAAAAAGTCCCGAATCTATATTAATAACGCCAACAAGGGTTACCCTCGGGAAATCGTGCCCCTTGGTGACCATCTGCGTTCCGAGCATGATATCCTGCTTTCCGCTTCTGAACTCCTCCAGCATACTGTCAAAGGAAAACTTGCTTTTGGTGGTATCCGCATCCAGCCTCATTACCTCG
Source organism: Eubacteriales bacterium (assembly GCA_045629725.1). GTDB lineage: Bacteria > Bacillota > Clostridia > Oscillospirales > CAG-272 > SIG714. The sequence goes on from JAZQRT010000094.1 coordinate 1,049, forward strand.
GCATCCTTCATGAGAGACTTTATCTGCTTTTCAACGTATTGTGTGCCGTAGCCCATAAAATGAATAACTCTGCTTCCGCACTCACTGCATTTTTCGGGTACGCTCGTTTTATAGGAGCAATAGTGGCACATGAGATATCCGTTTTCTTTTCTCGCTCCGAGGGAGTCCGCCCACGTTACGGGTGTTCTGTCCTTGGTATGGTAAGTGAGTGACACCGAGCAGCTCGGGCATTTTATCACGTTTCCGCACAGCGAGCAGGTTGCAAAATTACTGTATCCCCGTCGATTTACGAAAAGTATGGACTGCTCCTTCTTCTCAAGCCTTTCCCCAAGCTCCTGCAGCAGAAGCTCCGACACGGGACGGGACATATCCGTACCCCTTGTGTCAAATATGGTGGTTTTGGGAAGTGCGTTGCCCGAATATCTGTTATTTAATTCAAGGAGGGTATACACTCCCGTTTTTGCTTTATAATAGGTTTCTATAGACGGCGTCGCCGAGGCAAGAAGCATCAAAGCGTTATGGTGAGCGCATCTGAACCTTGCAATATCCCTTGCGTGATACCTTGGTGACATATCGGATTTATAGGTATGCTCCTGCTCCTCGTCTATAATAACAAGTCCGAGGTTGTCAAAGGGGGCAAATATTGCCGATCTTGTTCCGATACATATCTTAGCCTTGCCCTCACTCATCCTTCTCCACTCGTCAAACCTTTCTCCGTTTGAAAGAGCTGAATGTATCACGGCGATATCATTTCCGTAAAAGGAGGAAAAAAGGCTTACCGTTTGAGGCGTCAGTGATATTTCGGGCACAAGGACGATAACGCTCTTGCCCCCTGCAATTACCTTGTCAATGACGCTTTTCATTACCCTTGTTTTACCGCTTCCCGTTACACCGTGCAATAGCACAGCCCTTGGAACACCCTCGTCACAAAGCTTGGCAATTTCATTGTAGGCATAATTCTGCTCGGGAGAAAGCTCATTTTTGTCCCCCGTCTTTTCCTTATCCTTATAGGGGGTTCTGTAGTGGTTGACGCTTGTTATCTTGATAAATTCCTTTTTTACAAGGGCGGACAGCATGGCTTTGGTAACTCCGAGCTTTTCTCTGAGCTCACCTAAGGAGCATGCGCCAAACTCGTCTATATATTTTACTATCTGCTTTTGCTTTGAGGAACGGGAAAGAGATACCATCATCTCATCGTCAAGGGGTCTTTTAAGCTCTGCATACTCAAGGCTCACGCTTTTGGTGCTGTTTTTTATCCTGTACTCAAGGCTTATAAACTCATTGGAAAGAAGCTTTGAAAGCTCAAGGTCGATCTTCTCACCGAATTTCCGCGTCAGCTCCTCCTTGTATACGCCGTGTCCGTCCGTGCACTGTGATGACTTTTTAACGATATACTCATAAATTTTAGTACACTCAACGCCAAGCGCTTCCGTATCATGACCTCCTGAGGCAAAGTATTCCTTATCCACCCGCCCGAGAGTTCCTGTCGGAAGAATGGTCTTTAGAGCTTCCCCGATACTGCAAAACACCGTATCCTTCATATAAAAGCAGAGCTTCATCATCTCCTCGGAAAGCGTTTCCACCACCGTATCCGTAAGCATGCTTGAGATATACTTAAGCTTCGCTCCCCTATCCGTGTTTTGATAAAGTCTTCCCACAAGACCTGCCGAAAGCTTATTGCTCCTGCCGAAGGGTACGCACACGAAGCTTCCAACCTTTATTTTGTCCCTCATGGAAGGATCTATGCGATATGAATACCCTATATCAGCAGAATAGGGCAGATCAAGTATATATACCTCTGCGGTATTAAATGAGTCCATATTAATCCTTCCTTTACACTATCTTATACCGTATTTAAAAACTCAAAATAAACAAAGTCACTCCGAGTCTTGCTAAAAATGAGAACCCTTTATCATACAAAAACATATGACTCGAGATTCTCACTTTTGCTATTGATTATTCAGCACCCTTTACGGAAGGATCAACTATCTCGTATGTTCCGTTTCTGATGCGGTCGATTGCCGTTTTGATGGACTTGTCATCTCTGAGCTCCTCAGAAATGAGGGCGTGAATGCTCTTGTCGGAGCCCTTGTTTCCGATTATCTTTTCTGCTTCTTCCTTCTGCTTGGAATACTCGTCCTTTACAAGACAAGCTGCCTTTGCAACTGCAACCGTAACAGAATAACGGTCAAATTCACCCTTACCTATAGTATCAACTGTTGGATAAATCATATTCTTTCTCCTCTCAACACATTTATATAACTTTATTTTTACTACGTTATTACTTATGAATAGAACTTTTCCGAAAAATCTCTGTGATTTTCAGTTTTGCACTCCTCGTGCTCAACACCGTTTATGATCTGGCAAACCGTTTCCGCCGCCTTTTCAAGCTCTCCCGTGGGATTTACTACGATATAATCGTATGCGTAAAGCTGCTCAAGCTCCCAACGTGCCGTGTCAAGACGGTTATTCATATCATCCTCTGAGGTATCTCCTCTGCCCGCAAGCCTTGCCGTCAGAGTTTTATAATCGGGAGCTGATATCATTATAAGCACCGCCTCGGGCATCATTTCCTTTACTCTCAAGGCGCCCTGCACGTCAATTTCAAGAATTATGTTCTTACCCTTTTCAAGGGCTGACACAACGTACTCCTTCGGCGTTCCGTAATAATTTCCGTTGTATCTTGCATGCTCAAGAAAGCTCTCTTTTTCTATTCTTTCAAGAAATTCCTCTCTTGTCAAAAAGAAATAATTTACTCCGTCGACCTCACCCGGACGGGGCGCTCTTGTGGTTGCCGAAATCGAAAGCTCAGCAACACCCTTTTCAAGAACGACCTTGCAAAGTGCTCCCTTGCCGCTTCCCGAGGGTCCCGAAATTATAAAAAGTTTTCCCTTTTGGTTTTCCATAATGCGATCCTCCTGTATTATTCCTCAGCTTCCTCGTTATCCGCTTCACCCTTCTCAATCCTCTGGAACAGAGTTTCGGGTGTAACGGAACAGGTGATTATATGGTCCGTATCGCAAACAAGAACGGATTTGCATTTCTTGCCGCAACAAAGATCAATGGCTCTTCCCGATTCCTTTGCCTCAAGGATCATTCTTTTGATCGGTGCACTGTCGGGCTGTGCCACTGAAACGATCCTGTCAAAGGCAACTAAATTTCCGTATCCTACGTTTACAAATTTCATTCTACACCTTTTATTCGAGATTCTGAACCTGTTCTCTGATCTTCTCTATAATACACTTCATTTCAACAACGATGGCTGCACTCTGGGCATCCGAGCATTTTGATCCTGAGGTATTTACCTCTCGGTTTATCTCCTGAAGCAGAAAATCAAGTCTGCGCCCAACAGGCTCTGAGGATCTGAAAATCTCCTCAAAGGCTTCAAGGTGGATCCCAAGTCTGACAAGCTCCTCGTCGATCGCCGTCTTATCTGCAAATATTGCGCACTCGGTTATTATCCTTGCTTCGTCTGCCACGATATTCTTTTCCTTCAAGACCTCGTTAAGCCTTGCTTCAAGTCTTTCGCGGTAAAGCTTTGTATAGACCTCCGCTCTTGCAGAAAGCTTTTCTCTCATCACGCCAAGCTCTTCCTTTTTTGCAAGAAGATCCGCAGTGAGTCTTTTTCCTTCCGCTTCTCTGCCCTCAATAAATATCTTCAGGGCAGCGTCAAGCACGGTCTTAACGTCATTCCAAAGAGCCTCAATATCCTCTTCCTCGGTGATGGAGGTAAATACCGCCGTGTTTCTTGCAACGCTCATAACACTGATATCGTCCCGAAGTCCGAAAAGATCGCGAAGCTCTCGGCAGGCTTCTATATATGACGCGGCATAGGCTCTGTCAACACATATCTTTTCCCTTGAGGATTCGATCTCGTTTATCGAAAGATATACGTCAAGCTTACCTCTTGATACTCCCGATCTTTGAAGATAGGTTTTGATCTTTTCTTCAAACATTCCGTAGTTTCTGGGAAGCTTTATATTATAATCAAGAAATTTACTGTTTACGGATTTAAGCTCAACAGTAATCTCTCTGCCGTTTATTACACAGACAGATCTGCCAAATGCAGTCATGCTTCTTGCCATAGCGCAAAGTACCTCTTATATTTCTCTTATCAATTAATTATATCATCATTTTCCTCTCTTGTCAATGATTTACCAATATTTTTTAAAATTTCCTAACGGAACGATTCGGCGAAACGCAGGTAAATCCGTGCGTGGCGTTTGCTTGCGGACGAAGGGTGGCGCCCCTACAAGGAAGAATGTTAATTCGGCAAACCGCGGGGGATTTGTGCAACGTAAAACGTGCCGCTATCGGAAAATAACCGACAGAGGCACGAATGAAATTAATATTTAATCCCTTTTATATTTGATAATAAAACTTTTTTAAAAAAGTTTTTTGGCTTACCTTTTTTACAAAAAAAGCAAGTTAATCGAATATCTTTTTCATTACAGAAGCGATAAAATCTGTGAATTGCTTTGAGCTTTCAAGCAGGGGAACGTCATTGTGGTATATATAGTCATAGGGGTAGTTTTCCACCTCATCGTCCGCCGCGTTGCCGTATTTCTCCGCATTGTCAACGGCGCTTCTCTTTATAAGAAGGGTGATGGCAGGTGTGTGGAGTGAATCCACAAATTTCTCGATCTCGCTTCCCTCTCTGATGTGTACCAGCATTATTCGATTTTCATCCTCCAAAAACGCGCGGTACTCCTCAAGAGCATACTTTGTGGGCAGGTCATTATATTCAGTAAATATCCTTTTGAGCTCTGCCAAAAAGCGTCGGGATCTATCATCCTTTTCTCCGTTCCAGCCGTTTTCCGATGCAATTTTTTTGATGGGCGTAATGCTTGAAACGTTTTTGATCCTATATGTTTTTTCAAGAGCATCGCAAAGAGCATCCTTTCCGACTCCTCCCTTACCGTTTATGACAATTACAAGTTTATTCATTGGATCATTCCTCTTTAAACTAAAGATATCCGCCCATCTTTTATTGACGGGCGGGATAATATTTTTTTGGAAATTTTGTTTCGCTATTCTTCCTTGATCATACCCTCAAGACTTAGGATGATGCTTTTGAAAACCTTATAAAAGCATTCTCTTTCTTCTTCGGTAAAATCCCCCGTGGTTATCTCAACGGATTCAACAATTATATTGCCGATCCTGCTGTTATATTCCTCGCCTAAGGGAGAAAGCTTTATGACGGTTCTGTATTTCCTTTTTGATTCAATATCAGTAGGAACTACGAGTCCCTTTTGCGTAAGATCAAGAACGGTTCTTGACACCGCCGCTTTATCCTCATTACACAGCTTGCAAAGCTCAGTTGCCGTAAGTCCTTCGGGATTTTTTCCGAGATAGTGCATACACATCACGTGGTTGCCCCTGAGTCCCATGGATTCCGTCACTTGATTTTTTAATCTTGAAAGCGTTTTGTAGGCTCTTGTTACGGTATTAACAAAGCTTTCAAATTTTTCGTTGTATTCCTCTGCGATTGTTGGTTTTGTTTGCTTCATCTCTGTTATTCTGCCGCTATAATATAATCGTATACGGGCTGTCCGCCGTTTATAAGAGAAACGTCTGCGTCGTCTGAAAGCTTGGACTGAAGAATACCCATAGCTTCTTCCGCTTCTTCATCCTTTATGTTTTCACCGTAGAATACAGTGAGGAAGTTCGCATCTGCAAAAACCTCGGAAATCGCCTTGATGCAATCCTTAGCCTCGTCCGCAGCGCAAATGATCTTACCGTCAACGATGGCGATAAGCTGACCGTCCTTGATCTGTACGCCTTCGATGGACGTATCTCTTACAGCATAAGTAACCTGTGCTGTGCGTACAACGCTTATAGCTTCTGTCATTTCCTCTGTATTGGTTTCAAGATCTGCATCGGGATTGTATGCGATCATTGCGGAAATACCCTGGGGAACTGTCTTTGTGGGAAGAACGATAACGTTTCTTTCCTCAACGAGCTTTGCCGCCTGAACCGCAACAAGATAAATGTTCTTGTTGTTGGGAAGAACGAATACGTTCTTTGCGGGTGTTCTCTTTGCCGCGTTGATAATATCCTGTGTGCTGGGGTTCATTGTCTGTCCGCCGAACACGATCTTATCTACGCCGAGGTCGATGAAGGTATCTCTGATTCCCTCACCCATGCAAATGCTTACGATTCCGAAATCCTTTTCAACGGGAACCGCCTCGATATTTGCGTCCTCCTGAACGGGAACTGCCACAGGCTTTGCGGGAGCTGATTCACCCTTTTCTGCGCTTGCCATTGTGGAGTGCTGAAGCTTCATGTTTTCAACCTTCATGCTCTCGATCTCACCGTATTCAAGCGCCTTTTCGATGATCTGACCGGGATGGTTCGTGTGAACGTGGATCTTGATGATCTCCTCGTCATCCACAAATACAACGCTGTCACCCATAGCGCAAGCAAAATCATTGAACTCACTTGCAGTGCCCTCTCCGCGGTACTTCTTCTTCTTTGCAACGATACATTCTGTGCAGTATGTAAATGTGATCGCACTTGCATCAAAGTCGGAGAACGTTGCGCTCTGCTGCTCTGTTACCACGTCCTCGTTTGCCTGAATGGGCTCCTTTTTGAGAGCTGCAAGCATACCTGTGATGAGGAGCATAAATCCGAATCCGCCCGCATCAACAACCTGTGCCTCGCGAAGCACGGGGAGAAGCTCGGGTGTTCTTGCAAGTGTATCCTCACCTGTTTCCTTGATATATGTGAAAAGTCCAACGATATCGTCCTTGTACTTATCCTTTGCCGCTTCCTCTGCCTTCTCGGAGCAAACTCTCATTACAGTAAGGATAGTACCCTCTGTGGGCTGCATTACCGCCTTGTATGCCTCTGCTGTTCCGCGCTTCATCGCTCTTGCAACGTCTGCGGGTGTTGCGGTTTCAAGGCCTTTCAGTTCCTTTGCCATTCCTCTGAAGAACAAAGAAAGGATAGCGCCGGAGTTACCTCTTGCGGAACGAAGAACCATGTCCGCAACCTTCTGAGCGCAATCGGCAACTGAACCGTCAAAGTGTTCAAGTGCACGTACCGTGCTCATTGTGAGCGTCATATTGATACCTGTATCTCCGTCGGGAACAGGAAATACGTTCATGTTGTTTACGTCTACCTTGTTGTTATCCAACGAGTTTGTCGCGGATATAAGCATTTCTTTTAATGTCTGTCCATTAATTTCCATAATCAATTACCTCTGTGTTCCAACATAGAATAAAGCAAGTGTTCCGGGGCCGCTGTGTGATCCGATTACGGGTCCTACGTATGATATTACAACGTCTTTGATTCCAAGCTCGTTTTTGATCCTGCCTGCAAGATACTCCGCATCCTCAATGCAGTCGCCGTGGCTGATGAATGCAACGGTATTCTCCTCGGGGATCATTGAATTTTTCATATTATCAAACATTGCGTTGATCGCCGCTTTTCTGCCCTTTGCCTTTGAAACATTGATAAGCTTACCTGCGTTATCAACGTGAAGAACGGGCTTGATGGAAAGCATCGTTCCAAGCACCGCAGTTGCAGCGTTTACTCTGCCTCCGCGCTTGAGGAAGAACAGATCGTCAACAGTGAACCAGTGGCAGAGCTTGAGCTTCAAGCCCTCAACGTAGTCACGCACTTCTTCGATAGTTGCACCGCTTTCCTTCTTCTTGCAAGCAAGGTAAACGATGAGTCCCTGCCCCATTGATGCACAAAGAGTATCAACGGCATAGAGCTTTCTGTCGGGATATTCCTCCTGCATGTCACCAAGAGCAACTGTTGCGGAAGAATAGGTGCTGCTGAGTCCGGATGAAAATCCGAGATAAAGTATGTCGGTTTCACTCTCGGAGAGTATTTGCGAGAAAAGATCGGTAAATCTTCCGATGCTTACCGCAGATGTGGAAATGGTCTTTTTTGCGCGAAGCTTTGCATAAACATCTTTAATATCAACGGCATTATTGGGCACCGAGCCCGCCTCACCCTCGATAACAATGTCAAGCTGGGCAACCTTTATCCCAAGCTCCGTTTCCATTTCCCGCGTCATATCGATGCTGGAATCGGTTACAATTACAAAATCTCTCATATCTACTCCTTGAAAAAGTAAATTTGTTCATTAATCAAACTATATGTTGATAATTCAACAAATACATTCTATCATATTATGAAACAAATGTCAACATATTTTTTGCCCAAAACTATATACAAAACATGAACGTTTTTAAATGATTTGTATATTTTTCGGGATTTTACCTTTGTTTTAAACATAAAATCCGCTGTTTTATCATAAAATCGAGGGATTAATCCACGTTCTAAAAAGTTACAATTTGTTTCATCCGAAAATATTTTAAACGCAAAAAAAGATTGACAAATCAAGAAAAATGTTGTATATTACTGTTTGATACGTTTATGATATCAAGGTATTATCCGCGCCTGTGGTGGAATTGGCAGACACGTTGGATT
>JAZQRT010000095.1:0-37436 GCA_045629725.1 Eubacteriales bacterium
TGCCTTGTGTGTCATATAAAGGTCTGTCTTTGCGATGCACTCCCAAGGAGCGTGCATTGAAAGTACGGGAACACCGAGGTCAACAACGTCGATATTCTTTTCGGAGATGTAAACAGCAACTGTTCCTCCGCCGCCCTGGTCAACCTTACCAAGCTCACCTGTCTGCCATACGATACCTTCCTTTTCGAAGATAGCGCGTACAAATCCAACGAACTCAGCGTTTGCATCGTTTGTGCTGCCCTTACCGCCGGAGCCTGTGTACTTTGTAAGAACTACACCGCCGTTAAGAGTACAAGCGTTGTTCTTTTCGTGAACCTCGGGGTAGCAGGGGTCATAAGCTGCGTTAACGTCTGCGGAAAGGCACTTGGAGTTTGCTTTAACAACGTTTACGTTAGCGCCGAGCTGCTTGGAGATCTCGTCGATAATGTCAATGAAGATACCGCTCTTCATACCGGAATTTCCACCGGAGCCAACCTCTTCCTTGTCGGCAAGGATAGCCATTACTGTGTGTGCGGAAGCGTCGGACTCAAGAAGCGCTGTGATCGCGGGATATGAGCAAACTCTGTCATCATGTCCGTAAGCACCGATGAGTGAACGGTCAAGACCGATCTCACGAGCCTTGAATGCGGGTACGACCTCAAGCTCTGCGGAAATGAAATCAGCTTCAACGATTCCGTACTTCTCATTGAGAAGCTTCATAAGTGCAAGCTTAACGCCCTCACCGCCTGCTTCGGGAAGGGGAAGTGTTCCTGCCATAAGATTGAGCTTTTCGCCGTTGATAACTTCTCTTGCATTCTTTGCCATCTGGTCCTTCGCAAGGTGGGGAAGAAGGTCGCTTATGTAGAATACAGGATCGGAATCGTCCTCACCGATAATAATATCAACGCTTGTTCCGTCAGCCTTTACAACTGTTCCGTGGAGTGCAAGGGGAGTTGCAACCCACTGATATTTTTTAACGCCGCCGTAGTAGTGTGTCTTGAGGTATCCAACGCCGTTATCCTCGTAAAGGGGATGGGGCTTAAGGTCAAGTCTAGGGGAGTCGATATGTGAAGCGGAAATTCTGATACCTTCTTCAACGCTCTCTGTACCGATTCTGAAAACATAGATCGCTCTGCCGCGGTTATTGTAATAATACTTTCCGCCAACCTCGATCTTATCACCGAGCTTATAGTTGCGGTAGCCCTGGGCTTCAACCATCTTAATGGTGTAGTCTACGCACTCTCTTTCGGTTTTACCGCCGTCAAGGAATGCCATATATCCCTTAGCATACTCGTCAGATGCAGCAAAATCTGCCTCTGTCATAACCTCATAGGTCTTAACTCTTTTGTAAAGTAATTTTTCCTTGAGTTCTTTGATTGCATCGCTCATGATTAATTCCTCCGTTTATTTTTAAAAAATTAATTTATATTTTATTTACTTGCATTAGCAAGTTTATACTTAAGATAGTAGTAGTTTACCCGATTAACGTAATTTTTGGTTTCCGTGAAGGGTATTTTTTCAATGATAAGCTTGTTTTCTCTCACGTATTCCGGAGTCTTAAGCCACTTGTTTACGTTTCCGTAGCCTGCATTGTAGGCGGCGTGGGCGTGATTCCAATCCTCGTACATATCGTACATTCTCTTAAGGTAGTATGTACAGATATCAATGTTGACAGCGGGATCAAAAAGGTCCTCCTCACGGTATTCAAGTCCCAAACGATTGCACTGACTTTTATAGGTGGACGGAAGCATCTGCATTAGTCCTCGTGCATCTGCCGCGGATACAGCATCCTTTTTGAAATTGCTTTCCACCTTTATAACGGCGTAGATGCGTTCTTCTTCAATACCGTATTTTTCTGCGGCTGCCTTTACCTCTGCTGCATACAGTGTAGGGTATTCGGAGGAGCCTCGGTTATTTTCGGTTTCGGTATGAGTCGATTCGGGTACAGAAGGTGCTTCGGGAAAAATTTCCGGTAATATCTCCGGCAATATCTCTGAAATGTCGCCTCCTAAATGAGTGGTCATCATAGCAGAAAAAGCAAAGATAAAAACGAACGCGACAACAAGAATGGACACCGCAAGGTCGGCGTAATTGAATATTTTAATTTTTTTATCAATTTTACTCAATTATATTTACCTCGTCAAAATTTTTTTCAATTTATCTGTTATGTCTTCTTCTCCGTTGTTGTATATAATGTGATCGCTGATTTTCTCATATTCTTCCATGGAAAGCTGATTGGAAATTCTCCGTTTTGCGTCTTCAAGACAGATACCGTCCCTTGAAAGTATTCTTTCAAGGCGTATATCCTCTCGTGCTGAAACTGTGATTATAAGGTCAAAATCAGAGATCATACCTGATTCAATAATTTGAGGAATATCTGCAAAAGCGGCAGAATGCCCTTCTTTTTCCATTATATCAAACCAATTAAGGATATATTCCCGCACCCTTTTATGGACAGTTAAATTAAGCCTTTTCAAAGCCTCGGGATTTGAAAATACGATCGCTCCAAGGGCCTTGCGGTTTATCTCACCGTCTGAAATTATATCATTTCCGAAAATATCCGCAAGGGTGGAGATAAGCTCCTTGTCCTCTCGGTAAAGTGTATGAACAACACGGTCAGTGTCAAGAACGGGAAGACCGAAGTTCGAGCATATTATGCTTGAAACATATCCCTTTCCGACTCCGCTGGGACCGCAAAGTGCGAATTTTTTCATAATACACCCCCGAGCTCATTTCCTACCAATCTAAAGTATAGTACATTTTTCTTTTTTTGTCAATAGTCGGTAAAAAATTACGGAAAGACTCTTTTGATTAAAATGAAAATAATCAGTGCCCCTATCGGTGAATAACCAACAGAGGCACATTTGCATATTAATTTTTTCTGCTTTCAAAATAGATCCCGCTTTCAGCGCTCTTTCAAAGTTCGACTTCGTCTGCCCGTGTCATTCTGAACGTAGCGGAGTCGAACCGCAAGGTAACGCCGAGCAGAGCGATGCTGGAATCTTGGGCAGACTCCTCTCGGGCTGACACACAAATCTCTTTATTAAAGTTTTTTAAGGGTTGGGAAAACTTTTTACAAAAAGTTTCCAGAGAAAATGTCAGTTGTTTCTAAGAGTATAAAGCTTGCCCGAGGTGTCAAAAACGCCCTGTGCGCCCATAAGGAAGATGACCTTAGAGATATTTTCTTCTTCAATAAGAGAGGTAAGGCTGTTTTTGAGAATGGTGTGATAGCGTGTGTCGATCATCACGATATTGTAATGACGGGCAAGGAAGGGGGCAACGGCATGGGAGAAGCTATCCTTGATAAGAAGGATGGTTTCGGTGTTGGAGGGCGAGGTTATTTCGATCTTACCGTTTACCGTACTTGTAACGAATGCGGAATATTTGTCCTTGGTATCAAGAGCTGAAAGATCATAAAGCCCTGTTTGGGTTTTCTTGCCGTTGATTGTGACGGTGTAATCGGAGTCACCCTTAAATCGGAAAAGCTCAAGATCATCGGGAGAGATAAAGGGAATTCCCGCAAAGGACCAAGTCGTGCCGTAAAATTCAGTTGAGGCAACCTCACGGGTAAACTCGGAAAGAGCATAGGGGGTGCCGCCAAGGGATGTTATAAGCTCGCAGTAAACGTAGTAAGCTCCGAGAGAGGTGAGGTGGTGGTCGGTCTTATAGTAGATATATTCCGAGGAATGCTCGGAAAGGGTGGGGTAAAGGTCAATATTCGACACATTTTCGGGAAGATTGTTACCGAGAATGGTGTAAAATTTGTTGATCTGTGCTACAGGATAAGATTTTGGCAGGTAGCTTGAAAGGACGTAGGAGCTTGTGGGGACGAAAGCCGTGTAGACCTGAGCATCAGTTTTTTTGGAAAAAGCATCAATGTGGGAGAGGTTTTCTTTAATGAGTTTTTCGTCGGCGACGCCTATATCGGAAATGAGATTGCCGTCCTTTCCAAGAACTATTCCACCCGATTCACCCTTTAAAAGAGCAAGCTCACCAAGGGATTTTATATTTATAAAGGTATCGCGGAATGGGAACTGATCGGAGCAATAATCGGAGATCTCCGAGGTATATCCTTCAAAGAATAAAGCCTTGAAGGAAAATTCGGGAAAGGAGGAAAGTGCTCTGTTTTCATTTTCCGAAAATGTTTTGTCGGGGAGAATGATAAACGCAAGAGAAAGTCCGAAAAACAGAATTATAAAGGCAGATATCAGAACCTTTTGAGATATTGAAGTTTTCTTTTTGTTATTCATAATTCCGTCCTTTCTTAAAATCTTGAGTAGAGGAATGGGTTGTAGCTTGAGGCGCAAACGTAAGCTATGCATACAACAAGGAGAATTATCCCCGCAACAGCGCCGATGGTGCGGGTAACTTCATTCTTGTTTTCAATAAATTTGTTGTAAAGCTTTTTCGGCAGCGGTGTGGAGGCAAAAGCGGCAATGAGGATAAGGAGCACCGATTTTGAAAGAATGTAAAGCGCGGTGTCGGAGATAAATCCCGATGCTCCGATGCCAAACATATATCCAAGGTGGGTAAAGCCCTCACCGATATCCGTGAAGCAGAAAAGGAGCCAACCGAAAAGTACGATCAAAAGGGTATAGGTATGGCGAATAAAGGAGGGAGCCTTTTCGTGGAATTTCTTTAGAAGGTTCTTTTCGATAACAAGGAAGAACCAATAGTAAAGTCCCCAAAATAGGAAGTTCCAGCTTGCGCCGTGCCATATTCCGGTAAGTGCCCAAACGGCAAAAATATTAAATGCTGCGCGGAATTTTGTTTTAACTCGGCTTCCGCCCAGGGGGATATAAACGTATTCCTTGAACCAAGTTGAAAGGCTGATGTGCCAACGGCGCCAGAATTCCGTAATGCTTTTTGAGATATAGGGATAATTGAAATTCTCCATAAATTCAAAGCCGAACATACGACCGATACCGATAGCCATGTCGGAGTATGCAGAGAAGTCAAAGTAAAGCTGGAAGGAATACATAATGACCGCAAGCCAAGCGCCGAGGACGGACTGCTCCGAAACGGGGAGGGCAGTAAGGTCTTCAAAAACTGCTCCTGCGGAGTTAGCGATTATCACCTTTTTACCAAATCCCGCAATAAAGGTCTTGATGCCCCTTGTGAACATCTCTGCGGAGTGCTCTCTTTGGGAAAGCATATCGTCAATGTCGCGGTATTTAACGATGGGACCCGCAATAAGCTGGGGGAAGAATGTCACGTATGTGCCGAACATAAGGGGATTGCACTGAACGTCGGCATCGCCTCTGTAAACGTCAATGAGATAGGACATGATCTGGAAGGTGTAAAAGGAAATACCGATAGGAAGTCCGATTCCGAGTACTGCCTCGCTCATAAAGGAAAGAAAAGGGATCTTCGCAAGGCTTGAAACGATGAAATCGTAGTATTTGAAAAATCCCAAAATTGAAAGATTAAAGATAACACCGATCACGAGCCATAATTTAGCGCCCTTGGCATCATTTTTTTTCTGTGCTTTTGAAACGAGCAAGCCGAGGGCATAGGTGACGAGGATGGATGCCACCATGAGGAAAAGGTATAAGGGCTCGCCCCAACCGTAAAATACAAGGCTGAGAGTGAGCAGAACTACGTTTCTTAATACAAGAAAACGCTTGGGAACAGAATAATATAAAATAAGGGTCAGAGGGAAAAACAAAAGGATGAATTCCGAGCTTGAAAAGACCATCATAACCTCCATATCAACAAATAATAAACATCCAAGAGATTATACCACAATCGTAAATCTAATGCAATATGTATAAAAAAATTTAATGTATTTCTTAATTTTTTTCTATAATACTATTCCCAAAAAAAACAAATTGAGATATAATTTAGAATTAGAGAAGATTAGATTAAGAAAATTAAGGAGTTACGGTTTTGGTAAGAGAAAATTTAAGAAACATTGCAATAATTGCTCACGTAGACCACGGAAAGACCACCCTTGTTGACCAGATGCTCAAGCAGGGCGGAGTATACCGCGAAAATCAGGCAACCTCCGAAAGAGTAATGGACTCGGGGGATATAGAGAAGGAAAGAGGAATTACAATACTCGCAAAAAATACTGCGGTATATTATAAGGATTATAAAATAAATATAGTAGATACTCCCGGACACGCTGACTTTGGCGGCGAGGTTGAGCGTATACTCAAGATGGTAAACGGAGTAATACTTCTTGTTGACGCGGCAGAGGGACCCATGCCTCAGACGAGATTCGTTCTTCAGAAGGCACTTGAGCTTAACCACAAGGTCATCGTTGTTGTAAATAAGATAGATAAGCCCGATGCAAGACTTGAGGAGGTTGAGGAGGAGGTTCTTGAGCTTCTTATGGACCTTGATGCAACTGACGAACAGCTTGATTCACCAATGATATTCTGTTCGGGCAGAGCGGGAACGGCATCCTATTCAGCAGACGAGGAGGGAAAGGATCTTGCACCTCTTTTTGATACCATCGTTGATTATATGCCCGCTCCCGAGGGTGATCCCGATGCAACACTGCAGTTGCTCGTATCCTCCATTGACTATAATGATTACGTTGGAAGGATCGGTATCGGACGTGTGGAGAACGGTACGGTAAAGATCGGACAGGACGTTGGAATATGCAATTACCATACCCCCGATGAGCCTGTAAAGCGTACAAAGGTAGTGTCCCTTTTTGAATTCAACGGACTCACAAGAACACCTGTTGAGATAGCATATCCCGGAGATATCGTTTGCTTCTCGGGTGCTGAAAGCATTACCATCGGTGATACACTCACTTCATTTCAGGATCCTCAGCCGCTCCCCTTTGTAAAGATCAGTGAGCCCACCCTTGAAATGACTTTTGCGGTAAACGATTCACCCTTTGCAGGTAAGGAGGGTAAATTCGTAACCTCACGTCAGCTTAGAAAAAGACTTTACGACGAGCTTTTAAAGGACGTTTCATTGAGAGTAAATGACGGAGATACAACTGACAGCTTCAAGGTATGCGGACGAGGCGAAATGCACCTTTCCATTCTTGTTGAAACAATGCGCCGTGAGGGATATGAGCTTTCCGTATCCGCGCCGCAGGTTATTATGAAGCGTATTGACGGAGTTCTTTGTGAGCCTATGGAGCGACTCTTCATTGACGTATCAAACGACTATCTCGGCTCTGTAATGGAAAAGCTCGGAGCAAGAAAAGCGGAGCTTGTCACAATGGATCCCCACGGAAGCCGTGTAAAGCTTGAATATATTATCCCCTCAAGATGCCTTTTCGGATACCGTTCACATTTTCCCACCGACACACACGGAGAGGGAATTATGAACACCCTGTTTGATGGATACGCACCCTATAAGGGAGATATCCCCACAAGATTCACAGGCTCTCTTATTGCATCTGAAACAGGTGAAACAACAAGCTACGGTCTTTATAACTCACAGGAGAGAGGCGATCTCTTTATCGGACAGGGTATTGACGTATACGAGGGTATGATCGTCGGAGAGAACCCCAAGATGGGAGATATCGCGGTAAACGTATGTAAGAAAAAGCACCTCACAGCCATCCGTTCAACGGGTGCGGACGAAGCGCTCAGACTTACAACCCCCAGATCAATGTCACTTGAAGAAGCCATTGAGTTTATAGCCCCCGACGAGCTTATTGAGGTAACGCCCAAGAATATCCGCCTGAGAAAGAGAATACTTGACAATTCTTTAAGACTCAAGGAACAGTTCAAGCGCAAATAAGTACATTTTAAAAAAATAAATATATAAAATCTTAGGAGGGATTTTTATGAAGAAAGAAAAAATAACGACCTATCTTTATGACCTGTTCTATCTT
Organism: Eubacteriales bacterium; assembly: GCA_045629725.1. Taxonomy (GTDB): domain Bacteria; phylum Bacillota; class Clostridia; order Oscillospirales; family CAG-272; genus SIG714. The sequence continues at coordinate 7,787 of JAZQRT010000095.1, forward strand.
GTTATAGGTTCATTCCTGTTTGCAATTTCAGTCAATATGTTCCTTGTACAGGCAGAAAACGGAGGAGTTATCCTCGGAGGAGCTACAGGTATTTCAATGATCATCAGCCATTTTGTTGATGTTCTTCCGATCGGTACACTCATTATTCTCATAAACATTCCTCTGTTTATCGTTTCTTTTATTATGCTTGGTAAGGGCTTTATTTTCAGAACTGCAGTGGGAATGTTAATGTCCTCGATATTCACCAACATATTTACATTCTTCCCCGTAACGGTAACAGACCCCCTTCTTTGTGCCATCTTTGGCGGCGCAACAATGGGAGCGTCCCTTGGACTTATCTATATGAGAGGATATACCACGGGCGGCGGAGATATGCTGGTTATGATTCTGAAAAAGAAAGCGCCCCGTCTTTCAACGGGAGCAGCTACCCTTATCGTTGATGCAACCATCGTTACAACAGCCGCAATACTGTTCAAGGATCCCATGGTTATTTTCTATTCTGTGGTGGTAATCTTCGTTGAATCCAAGGTTATGGACTTTGTGCTTGTGGGCGCAAACAATGCCAAGAGCGTGTATGTCATTTCCGATCACTGCGAGGAAATTGCCGAGGGTATTGCTAAGCGCGTTGAGAGAGGTATAACCATCATTGATTGTAAGGGCTGGTATACAGGCAAGGAAAAGAAGATGATCATGTGTGTTATAAGACCCGCCGAGGTATATGACCTGCGCCATGTGGTTATGGAATCAGACCCCAATGCCTTCATCATATTCTGCGAAGCCTCAAAGGTTGTAGGTAAGGGATTTATTGAAGGAAAAGAGTAAAATTTAATTACAGATATTAAAATGCTCCCGTAAAAAGGAGCATTTTTGTTTTAATCTGAAAACTCCCCAAGCCTTGAAAAACAAGACTTGGGGTTATTTTTATGAGGTTATAGGTTTTAGATATTATCTATCTTTCTTCTGCGGGGGTATATTACCAGCGCGCCGAGGGTGAGGGAAACGAGCGCCACGGGTATGAGGTACAAAGCTTCACCGGTTGAGGGGTTCTTAAGATATTTTTCTCGTTGAGCTTTAAGGTAGGCAATATCCTCCTCTCCGAATTTTGCTATAACTCTCGGGTCGTTGAGAAAAATTTCAAATTTCGGAGATAGCAACTCATAAGAAAGACCTAAGTGGAAAGTACTGCTATAGAAATAATAAGTGGGGAAATTAAATCCCAGTCCATTTCTTATAACATCAGGGTTCGCAAGCTGATATTCTCTTTCGGCTTTCAGATATGCAAGTTTTTCTTCTCCCAATATTTCTGCCACTTCCGGATTATTAAGGAAGTACTCTACCCACACAGGTTTTAAATCATGTTTTGCGAGTTCTTCTACAGTCATACATTCATGACTATAATTACTATCTGTGTTAGCAAGTTCCCCGGCAGAAACAATAAATCCATTTTCTAAGCACAGATAACGATCGAAATTTTTATAGGAGTACCTTTGACCTACATAAAGTGTGTTGGAGGCTCTGTCATCTTCCAAATACAGTATATCAATCAGGAAATCCGGAAGAGCGTACTTACAGAACAAACCGTTTTCACGTCTTGCATAGCCTATGTCACTTTCACTTAACATAGGAAACAGTGACAAAATCGAATCCGGTTCTTCTTGCATTTTTTTGTTGGCTGCTATCAATTCTTCCTTCGATATGTCAAAATATTTAATAAATTCTCGCAACCAAAAAAAGCTATATTTATATTTATGTCTAAACGTTTCTCTTGCTTCTTCCAATTCGTCACATTTAATATAAAAACCATATCCATGAAATGCCTGAGCCAATTTATCGTAGTTATCAATGCTGTCGTTCACTACACAGACAAACACCCTTTCGTATGTCCACTCTTTTGCAATGTCAGTATAAAAAAGAACCGTTAAATCTGAAACAAAATCGTCACCAAATATTCCTCCGTCAGGCTGTTCTTCGATATACTCCCTTTTTTTATCCATAAGGTCAGCATATTGGTCATAAGTTAATGTGTCTTCGGCATTTGCCGTAAATAATCCAACTGTTGATAACAACATTAAGCTCGTCAAAAATAGGGCTAATATTTTTTTTCTTTTCATTGTGTGTTACCTCCTCAAAAATTATAAATTTTCTTGATAGCCTATAGGAATAAAGAACAATAGAGGATTAAGTGGGAAGTCGTTCCATTTAGTTGCATTTGCCCGTCCAATTTCGGTTTCTTTTAATAGAAAAATTCCATAATGCAGATGTTGGTCATAGTCTCCGCCGGTATCCCCCGATGTTCCCAACCATTGTCCGGATGTTACCGTTTCACAATCATCAATGTCTGTGTTGGTTTCACTCCACAAATCCATATTTACATCAGTCATATGCATATATACTATGCAAATAAAGTATTCAGAATTCTCTGATAATTGTAATCCTGTATTAATTACAATTACATTTCCTGCATTAAGATAGCCATCATATGAATCTTCATCATCGCCTGTAGCTGCAGCATATATAACTTTTCCTCCTATCGGACTATACAAATCAATTGGTTCATCTGTAGTATATAAATCTACACCTCTATGAACATCTGTTTTTTTTGCACCGCTTTTTAATTTATAGGTTCTTGGCCCAAAATCACTTGTAAGAATTAATTCCTCGCCTGCTGCAAAAGGTCTGGAAAATCCAAATTCACTGCATTTTTCTTCAATTTCTGTATATAAGCAAGTATATATGTTAATATTGGAGTTAAAAACGTTAGTATCAAAATTATCAGGATTAAGTGCCTTATACTCATAATCAGATAAAGTCCAAGTTTGCATGGTAATTACATCTGTTGAATTTGGTTCAGGAGTGGTAGGATATAGTGGATCTAATCTGACTGCAATACCCTCTCCTCTATCGCTCAAATAAATAGGAGAGCTTGATGCATGATACTTTATATGGAATTTTCCATCACTTCGAAGAATAAAATCAAACAACATACTGTTTAAATCATCAGTATTAATGCTACCATCTTGCTTTTTGTAGATATCCATAACCACAGTATCGTTACTTTTACGTGCTGCTGCTCTGTGTTCTCCGTTAGAACTTGATATTGGCATGATTCTATATGAATCAGTATTTTCGTCTAATACCAATCTAAACCCATACATATCTCCGTAAACTTCCGATTCAACTTCAAACAATCGAGATGAATTCAATGTGCTTGGGTCTTTTTTGTATTGCCATAATGCTTCCAAACTTGCCTCACGTGTATCTTTTCCTGTAGAAAGTAGCATTGCCGTATCATATCCCGATCTGTTTCTTAACACCAAATTAGAATTTTTTACACTCGATAATGTCGCCACCTCAGGAACATAGTAGTTCATCATTTTCCATTGACGTTGTGCAGATGTTGACTGTGACCCCGTTGTGTCAAGACCATATGTGAAGTTGCCGCTATTATCAGTTTTTGCATACAGATAACGATTTTGTGCAACGTTCTTTATGAAAAATCCATCTGTTGTTTTTGTAACAGTCCAAAGCTGTGACGTATCAGATGATGAAGAAGTACGAGTTGCCAATGACACTGTTCCGTTTGAATTGGCACTTAAACACATATTGGAGTTTCCACCCGGCACAATTCGGTACATTTGGTTTCCTGCCAAAACAAATTTCCAAGGTTCTTCTTTGATTATATACTTTGACATATTCAGAACTCCTGCAGACGATACAACCATAAAACCATCCGCAGATGCATTAGCAATAGACGTATATGCGTTTTCAGTCTTTTTGATTTTCCACTTGTATTGATTATTGTTTTCGGAATTATCGATGGATATTTTGCCGGTATAGGTGCCGTTTGTGGTATCAATATACAGTTTATTACCATATTGTTCATTGATTATATAACAAGTATCACCTTCGACTGTAACGTACCAAAGTGCTGATCTTACGGTAGTGTTTGTAACAAGAGAAACAGAACCATCTTGTGATGCACTCAGGCACACTCCGTTATAAAGCACAGGTGCGATACGATAGGTTCCCGTACCTATGGGAATGAATTTCCACAAACTTTCTTCCGTTATAAACACTGCTGTTCCAAGGGTTGTGTTGGTCTCAGATGTCAAATAACGCTCTGTTTCAGGGTTATAAAGTGTTGTCTGCAGGTTGTTGAGTCCTTTAGGTACATAAGTTATAGAAGTTTTAGGGCGTTCCGAACTTAGTGTAGCCCTTGAACTGTGGAATACAACGTAATTTTGTCCGAACCTTACAGTTGTTTCCGAAGAATCTCTTATAATATAACCATCACCACAGTTTCTATATTCACTTGCAGGCAATTCAAAAGTGTAGGAAGTTTTTGCATTTGATGAATTATACTCTATTGCTCCAAGGAATCCCGAAAACGTATAATTGTTATTGTCAAAATCCGCTTCACCGCCGATTTTTGTAAGCTCAAGAAATCCGCTTCCATAAACCGATGATGCCGATAAGATAAGTCCTGTACCGACAACTGTATTTCCCTCGGGTACTGTAGGGTATTCAGTGGGCTGGATATAAGTACGATAATAATATGCTGTTGATGATGTATTATACGCTTCCATACCTGCCATCAAATATCCGTTAGTAACAACAGAAGTAGTACCGCCACCTGACATACTATATTTATCCGTTATATTACTGTTCATCACGCTGCCTGTTGCAGGGTCAAAGGTCACGGGATATACTCGCTCCGGGGAATTGCGCCATTCTCTGTCGGGAACGTAGCTTACAGTCCACACGCCGCCGCTTTCACTTGCGCTGACCGCAACTGCGGGGCACACGGAGCCTGCCGCGTCATACATATAGGGAGCGGCAACGTAAAATACTGCCCCACCGTCCTCACCGTAAAGAATGAGAGAGCCGTCCTCGGAAACGGACAGGGAAAGTCCCTCCATTGAATATGTCGTTTTGATGGACGAGTAATTTGCAGGGGATGCAAATATAATGTTTTCCTTCAAGATATTTCCGTCAACGATATACTCTGAGGAAATACCTGCGCCGTAGGTGTTTTTGTATTCCAGCTTTGATGTCAGCTCGGGAACCTCAAAAACTGCGGCATCATTTTTAGATTTTCCTTTAAGCTCAACCTTTTTGTTATTCGTGACCTCAAGGCTTGCGGTCTTAAGTGAAGCTTCGCGTGTTGCAGAAGCACTGAGTGAGAGTACCTCAACTGTTGTATATGCTTGCAGTATATTACCTGCTTTATCCTCCAAGGAATAGCTCGGTTGGTTTGCTTTGTTAGCGAATGATACCTTGAAATTGGGATTTCCTGCAGTTCTATACACGCCCTTTGAACTATTATATTCAAGAGTGTTGTCAATAGTCACGTATTTGCCGTTATTATCCAAATAATGAACGTCCTCGGGGAATGAGACCGCCATGACGCTTCCGTCCGAGCAAAGAAAATGCTTTTCGTTTGATCTTCTGAGTTCTGTCACTTCGCTTACAACAAGCGCGTCGGTCTTTTCCTGTGCCGTAACACCGAGAGTTGGGCAAAGGGGAAGAACAAATGACATTACAAGGATAAAGGATAAAATTTTAAACTTAGTCTTTTTCATTTTCAAATCTCCTTTTTATTAATTTTCTGTCAATACGGAGACTTCAAATGCTTGACGAACAAAAATGAAGCCTTGTGTGAATCATTGACGCACAACTCTCGGCACATTCACACAGGCGCGCCGAGGCTATGAAAAATTATTCTCGCTTTCCATTTTTATCACCTCTTACTTTTATTTCCAATTAAAGTATAACAAAAACATATTCGTTTGTCAATACGTTTATTGTGCGTTTTGAATATTTTTTAACAACAAATATTGACAGTATCACTTTAAAATGATATAATACAACTAATAAATATGGAGGAGCGGTTATGAAACCTTTTGACGTGAGCGATATTGAAGAAAATTTAAAACGCGGAATGCTTGAAATGCTGATCTTGAAAGCTCTGTGTGAAGAAGATCTTTACGGATATGAGATGGCAGACATCATCAACAGTAAAAGCGGCGGGAAGATCAACATCAAAGAGGGCTCTTTATACGGTCCCTTATATAGACTTATTGACAAAAACTGTATCTCTGAAAATAAGGTTTTGGTCGGAAAAAGAAGAACACGAATCTATTTTCACATTGAGGAGAGGGGCAGAGAATATCTGCAGATGTTAACCGAGGTTTATTTGAGAATGAACGAAGGGGTAATGCAGTTTATCAGCGAAAAGGAGACTACAAATGAACAAGATCAACAATAAAATTATAAAGTCCTATGTAAAAGAGGTTACAAAAGAGCTTAAATGCTCTAAAATGCTGACCTCGGTTTTCCGCAAAAGGTTTATGGATGAGATATACAGCTTTGCAGAAGGACAGGAAAACATTTCCTATGAATTCCTTTCTGAGCGTTTCGGTACTCCCAAAAAGGTTGCCGACAGTTTTCTTGAAAGAGCAGACTATGAAGAACTCCTTAAGCTTTCAAAGAAAAGAGAAGTTTTTTGGAGATGCGCTGCCATAATCGGCTTTGTAGCGCTTGTTATTGTAATTATATTCTTTGCAATATGTATGCATGAAGCAGCCGGAACGATAATTGTTACAGGTCCTATTATTGAATAAAAATTCAATCAAATCTATAACAAACATACTTTTTTAAGGAGGCATTTATGAAAAAATTTGTTTTATCCATTACACTTATCTTTTCACTGTTTTTGACATTTTCTGTGTCAACCGCAGCAGCAACACCCTTGACAACCACTTCTAAGACTGAGGACAGTGCTACTGTAATTCATTACGAAGACGGAAGCAAGCTTACAATATCTGCTCCGATAGTTGAAGATGTATACAGCAGAGCTACATACACAAAGTCAGCAAGTAAAGATGCAAGATTTGAAGATTCCGACGGCAATATCGAGTGGGAACATACCTTACACGCAACGTTTTCATACACCTATGCTTCCTCTGCCGTTTGCACCGATACATATTATACTCAGACGATCTATGAAGGTAATTGGACGTTTTCAAACGGTGCCGCAACAAAATCCGGCGCAACCGCAACAGGCGCAGGAAATTATGTAAAAAAGGTGCTCTTTGTGACCGTTAAAAATATTAAAATTGATATCTCTTTGACTTGTGATAAATACGGAAATATTACATAATTAATTGAATAACAAAAACGCTTACCTCATTTTAAAGGTAAGCGTTTTTCTTATGGAAAAAATCTTTTTATTAAAGATTTATCTTACAACGATGTTAACGAGCTTGCCGGGGACAGCGATCTCCTTAACGGTGGTCTTGCCATCGATCCAAGGCTTGATCTTTTCGTCGGCACGAGCGGCGGCGATCATATCCTCCTTGGTAGCGTCCTTTGCGATCTTGATGGTACCGCGGAGCTTTCCGCAAACCTGAACCGCAACCTCGATCACGGAGTCGATAGTCTTTGCTTCATCATACTCGGGCCATACGCTGAGGCTGAGGAGGTCCTTTTCGCCAAGGGACTCCCAAATTTCCTCTGTAAGGTGGGGTGCGAAGGGACAGAGAAGCTTGATGTAGGTCTTGCACTGCTCTGTGGTGATGGAGCCTGCCGCACCGATATCATTGATAAGTGTCATGAGAGCGGCAATAGCGGTGTTGAACTTCATTTCCTCGATATCGGAGGATACCTTCTTGATGGTCTTGTGGAATGCGCTTTCAAGAGCCTCGCCGGACTTTGTATCGTCGATCATGGAAGGAAGCTCTGCAACTCTTTCAAGGAATCTCTTACAGCCTTTAACACTGCTGTCGGACCAAGGAGCGGCAGAGGAATAGTCACCCATAAAGAGGATATATGTTCTGAGTGTGTCTGCGCCGTATTCGTTGATAACGTCATCGGGGTCAACAACGTTTCCGAGGGATTTACTCATCTTGGAACCGTCAGCGCCAAGGATCATACCTTGTGCGGTTCTCTTTGCATAAGGCTCCTCGGTGGGAACTGAGCCGATATCGTAGAGGAACTTGTGCCAGAATCTTGAATAGATAAGGTGACGGGTTACGTGCTCCATACCGCCGTTATACCAGACAACGGGCATCCAATACTTAAGCTTTTCGGGGACTGCAAGGCAGTCGGGATTGTGGGGGTCGATGTATCTGAGGAAGTACCATGATGAACCTGCCCACTGAGGCATTGTGTCTGTTTCGCGCTTAGCAGCAGCGCCGCACTTGGGACACGTGCAGTTTACGAAGCTTTCGATCTTTGCAAGGGGGCTTTCTCCGCCTTCGCCGGGCTCAAAGTTTTCAACCTCGGGAAGAACAAGGGGAAGCTCCTCATAAGGAACGCCAACGATTCCGCACTTGGGACAATGAACAAGCGGAATGGGCTCGCCCCAATATCTCTGACGGTTGAACGCCCAGTCCTTCATCTTGTACTGTACGCCTGCTTTACCGATACCCTTTTCTTCAACAAATTCAAGAACTCTCGCAATAGAGTCCTTCTTGTTTGTGAAGCCGTTGAGGAACTCGGAGTTAACCATCTCACCGTCACCTGTATAAGCGGCAACGGAGATATCTCCGCCCTTGATTACCTCGATGATATCTATACCGAATTTCTTTGCGAATTCGTAGTCACGCTCGTCGTGAGCGGGAACAGCCATGATCGCGCCTGTACCGTAGCCCATCATAACGTAGTCGGAAATGTAGATCGGGATCTCCTTGCCGTTTATGGGGTTGATTGCTGAAAGTCCTGCAAGGCGTACACCTGTCTTTTCCTTAACGAGCTGAGTACGTTCAAATTCTGTCTTCTTTGCACACTCAGCGCGGTATGCTATAACCTCGTCCATGTTGGAGATGCGCTCCTGATACTTGTCAATAAGGTTGTGCTCGGGTGCCATAACCATAAATGTAACGCCGAAAAGTGTGTCGGGACGAGTTGTGTAAATTTCAAGAGTTTCTTCTGTGTCCTTAAGAGTGAAGTTTACAAAAGCACCTGTGGACTTACCGATCCAGTTCTCCTGCTGCATTTTGATGTTGGGGAGATAGTCAACGCCGTCAAGACCTGTGAGAAGTCTGTCTGCATATTCGGTAATACGGAGATACCATACGTCCTTGGACTTCTGAACAACGTCGCTGTGGCAGATATCACACTTACCGCCCTGTGAGTCCTCGTTGGAAAGAACTACCTTACAGGAGGGGCAGTAGTTTACAAGTGTCTTATCTCTGAAAACAAGTCCGTGGTCAAACATCTTGCGGAATATCCACTGCGTCCACTTGTAGTAATTAACGTCTGTGGTATCAACTGTTCTTGTCCAGTCAAAGGAGAAACCAACCTTTTTGAGCTGACTTGTAAAGTGAGTGATGTTTGTGTCAGTTACCTGTCGGGGGTGAACCTTATGCTTGATCGCATAGTTTTCTGTGGGAAGACCGAATGCGTCAAATCCGATAGGGTAGAGAACGTTGTAGCCCTGCATACGTCTTTTTCTTGTGATAACCTCAAGACCTGAATATGCCTTGATGTGACCAACGTGCATACCTGCTCCGCTGGGGTAGGGGAATTCGATGAGTCCGAAGAACTTGGGCTTGTCGCAGTTATCCTTTGCAAGGAAAGCGCCTTCGTCTTCCCATCTTTTTTGCCACTTGGGCTCTATTGATTGAAAATCGTACTTCATAATAGTCTTTGCCTTTCTGTATATTTATCAGTCCTCTGTAACGATGTCGGAAATATCCACTTCCGTTGCTTCGTTCCAAAGCTTTTCGAGATTGTAGAAATTACGTGCTTCTCTGTTGAAAATGTGGATAATAACGGGACCGTAATCCATGCATACCCAAGAAGCCTCGTTGTAGCCTTCAATAGACATAGGTTTTACGGAGCATTCGCCGAGCTGGAACTCAAGCTCGCCTGCATAACCCTTGATCTGTGTGTTGGAGTTACCTGTGCAGATAACGAAATAATCTGTAATGGTAGTGTGATCCTCAACGTGAAGAAGCTTAATGTTCTTTGCTTTTTTTGTATCGAGAATTTCAATAGCTGCTTTTGCAACTGCGAGGGAATCCTCGGGGGAAATTTCTCTGGGAACGAAAATCTTGTCTTCCATTTTATTCTCCTTATTATTTGTTTTTCTGATTTATTTTGTTTTCAAGGTCTTTTTTTGCTTCAAGCATCAAAAGATTCAAGTGACCGCCGCTTTCCTTTATGTGGTTTTCAGTGTTGATAAAATACCTGTACAGTGCCTCGTTTATAATATCCTCGGCGTTATCGACGGTGATATTATCCCAAAGCCACGCTCTTAACTCCCTGCAAGCAGGATATTTTCTCGTCTTTTCCGTGTAATCCGCAAGACAGAGGATCTTTTCCGCAAGGGTCATATTCGGTCTTCCGACGGTATGTGATGCGATAGCTTGAGCTACCTCGCCACTTGCAAGCTCGGGATATTTTTCCACTGCATACACGCTTCCCGTGAGGGAGTGTATCGTCGGCGGTGATTTTATAAATTCTTCATGTGGTATTATACCACGTTTTTTACAAAATTCAAGATGTTCTTCAAAAGTTAACAAGTGGGTTATATCGTGTAAAATAGCGGATACTCTGAGATCGAATAATTCTTTTTCTCCAAATCCTGCCATTTTGCCAAGCTCCGCACATTCCTCCTCGCAGGCAAGGATATGGAATATCCGTTTGCCTACTGCTGAGGACACCTCGGTGCGTAGCTTTTCGAGCTTCTTTTCAAGAACGATATTCATTTTCTTTTGGTAATGGAATATGAAGGCTTCTTTTTATCGGTGGGCTTTTTCACTCCCTTTACAGGCGCAGACTTCTTTTTGGGCTCTGCCTTTTCTTTTTCGATAAGCTTCATATCGGAAACGTTATATTTGCGGTTTGCAGGTGTGGAGGATACCTTGAAAAGAACGAATTTTGAGCCTATAACCTGAACAAGCTCTGCATCTACTGCCGCTGCAATTCCTTCTCCCGCTTCCTTTGTGGAATATTCGCAGTTATCAAGAGTCTTGCACTTGATAAGCTCGCGGGCTTCAAGTGCATCTTCGATCTGCTTCAACATATTTTCATTTACTCCTCCCTTGCCCACTTGGAAAATGGTGTCAAGAGTCTGAGCCTGTGAGCGGAGCCACGCTCTTTGCTTTGATGAAAGTTCCATATATTATCTAAACCTTTCTTATTATATCTTTTCTTTAAATGCCTTTAAAAAGGCTTCGAGTGCACGTCTGCGGTGTGAGATGGAGTTTTTTTCTTCTCCCGAAAGCTCGGCAAAGGTTTTTCTGAATCCCTCGTGGTAGAAAAGAGGGTCGTACCCGAAGCCGTCCGTTCCTTTTTGGGAATCAAGAATGATTCCGCGGCACTCGCCGTTTACCGTAAAGCTTTCACCGGAGGGAAAACGGCAGGCGATGACCGACACAAATTTTGCCCCGCGTTTTTCATAAGGAATACCCGAAAGGGCGGACAAAAGCTTTTCGTTATTTTTGTTGTCATCACAGGGCTCGCCTGCATATCTTGCAGAGTATACTCCCGGCGCACCGTCAAGGCAGTCAACGGAAAGTCCCGAGTCATCGGCGATGGTGATGTATCCGTATTTTGCAAGAGCGTTTACCTTTATCATGGCATTACCCTCAAAGGTGTCCGCATCTTCAATGATATCACCTTGAAAGCCGACGTCATGGAGAGTGTAAAGCTTGAGGTCGGGGATAAGTGTGCCGAGGATATCGTTTATCTCACGGAGCTTTTTCTGATTATTGGTTGCAACAAGTATTTCCATGGCGCACCTTATTCAAACAATGCGTTGACGAAGTCAACTGCAGAGAAGGGCTGGAGGTCTTCCGCCTTTTCTCCCACGCCAATGAATTTTACGGGAATGTCAAGCTCCTGCTTAACGGAGAATATAACGCCGCCCTTTGCAGTTCCGTCAAGCTTGGTAAGCACAAGTCCTGTGATATCTGCCGTGTTTTTGAATTCCTTTGCCTGAATTACTGCATTCTGTCCTGTTGTTGAGTCAATAACAAGGAGATTTTCTCGACAGGCATCGGGAAGCTCACGGTTGATTACACGGTTTATTTTTGCAAGCTCATCCATAAGATTTTTCTTGTTGTGCAGACGTCCTGCAGTGTCAATAATGAGAACGTCGGCATTTCTTTTCTTAACGGCGGCGATAGCGTCAAATACTACGGCGGCAGGGTCTGCTCCCTCGCCTTGCTTGATTATGTCAACGCCTATTCTGTCAGCCCATACTCCAAGCTGGTCAATAGCACCTGCGCGGAATGTGTCTGCGGCGGCAAGAACAACCTTTTTGCCTTGCTCCTTGAGCTGCTTTGAGATCTTGGCGATTGATGTTGTTTTACCAACTCCGTTTACTCCGATAACAAGTACAACGGAGGGCGTTGTTTCAAGCTTAAGGGGTGTATCCTCACCGATGTGCTTCACAAGGATCTCCTTAAGCACGTCAAGAGCATCGTCCCCTCCTTGAATATTTCTTTCTTTAAGAGTATCACGGAGCTCCTCGATAATAAGTTCTGTGGAGTTCACGCCAACGTCGGACATGATAAGAAGCTCCTCAAGCTCTTCAAGAAGGTCCTCGTCCACACGGCGCATATTTTTAACAATGGTCTTAACCTGTCCGAAAATGGATTCCTTGGTTTTTGTAAGACCTTTTTTCAGATTTTCAAAAAATCCCATATATTTCTCCTTTGGGTTTATTTAATGTCTTTAAGTCCCAGCTTTTCCTCAATTTCGTTGACTTCAATGCTGAGTACGTTGGATATACCTCTTTGCTGCATTGCAACACCGTAAAGAGTGTCCGCAAGCTCCATCGTTCCTCGTCTGTGAGAGATGATAATGAACTGAGTTTTATCCGAGAATTTCTTTGCGTAGCTTGCAAAACGCTTTACGTTTACTTCGTCGAGCGCCGCCTCGATCTCGTCAAGCAGACAGAAGGGAGCGGGAGTTACTCGCAGGATCGCAAAGAAAAGGGCTATGGCAACGAATACCTGCTCTCCGCCCGAAAGGAGTGAAAGGCTTTTGATGATCTTTCCGGGAGGTGCAACGCTTATCTCAATTCCCGATTCAAGTACGTTTTCGGGGTCGGTAAGAGAAAGCTCTCCGCGGCCGCCTCCGAAAAGCTCGGAAAATACCACTGTGAAGTTTTCGTTGATCTTATTAAAGGTCTGCACGAACATCGTTTTCATCTGACGTTCCATATTGCGTACGATGGAGGTGTATTCCTCCTTTGATTTCATAAGATCGCTGTACTGACGGTCAAGCTCTTCAAATTCTACCTTTTTCGTAGCATATTCTTCAATAGATGCAAGGTTAACGTCTCCAAGCTCCTTCATTTGACGCTTCAAGCGGTTCTGCTGAGTAACGAAGGCGGGCTTATTTTCAGGTGTGAGCTTTTCGTGGGGGATCTCCTCGGCTGATGCGTAGGTAAGATCGTATTCGTCCCACAAAAGTGAAAGGTATTTGTCCTGCTCGTTGTTTACGAACTCTGCTTGTTCTTTGGCTCTGGTCAGCACCTTAAAGCAGTTTTCACGGTGAGTCATTTTTTCCTTGATCTGTCCCTTTATTTTAGCTGAATCCGTTTCAAGGCTGAAGGCATTGTTGCGAAGTGAAATTGCATCCTTGTCAAGCTCGGAAATAAGACGAGCCATTTCCTGTGCCTTTTCTTTTTCGTTTTTAACGGTTTCAAGAAGGGTTGTACGGCGCAGGGATTGCATTTCAAGCTCCGTCATATCTTCTTTTTCGGAAATGCCCAAAGCAAGTGCTCTTTCGTTTGCCGCTTCAATTTCACGCTTGGTATATTCAAGAGCAGAGGACATTGCGCTGATCTTTGAATCAAGAGAGTTCTTTTCATCAATTATAATGCCTCTGATCTCCTCATTTGCTCCTCTTTGGAGTTTTTCCGAAGAAAGTTTTCCGCGCAGGTCACCGATCTCCTTTTCAAGTGCAGAGATAAGTATCTCGGCTTGATTGATCTTTTCAATAGAAAGGTCCTGTGCACGGCTTATTTCCTCAAGCTCGGCAAGAAGATTTGAGATGTTCTCTTTGATTGAATTTGACCGCTCTGAAACGAGTCGGGCTTCAAATTCCGCATTCCGCATAAGCCCCTCGGCAATTTCAAGGTCTGATTCAAGGAAGGAAATATCGTCGTTTATATTCTCTGAATCCTTAAGCGTTTCGGAATATTTCTTGTCAAGGGAAGAAATTTCTTTTTTCAGTTGTTCTGCTTTTTCAGTTAAAGAAACTATTTCTGCACGGCGGGTGAGTATGCCGCTTGTGGTCTTGTGAGAACCACCCGTAAAGGAACCGCCTGCGTTAACGGTCTGTCCGTCAAGGGTTACGATCCTGAATTTATAATCGAATTCACGGCCGATGTCACCTGCTTTGTCAATATCGGTGCAGATAACGGTCCTGCCCAGAAGAAATTCAATTACAGGACGGTATTTGCTGTCACACTTGACAAGATTGGAGGCAATTCCTATATATCCTGAGCATTTTTTTAATTTTTCTATATCTACGTTTAATTTAGAGGGGCGTACTGTGTTGAGGGGGTAGAAGGTCACAACTCCTCCGCGCTCTGCCTTAAGCTTACCGATTGCCGCTTTTGCAGATCTGTCACTTTCGCAGACTATGTTCTGAAGTGTTGAGCCAAGTGCACTTTCATATGCCACCGAATATTTTGGATCAATGGATATAAGTCTTGAAACAGGGCCACATATTCCGGAAAGGAATCCCTTTCCTGCCCATTCCATTACGAGCTTGACGCTGGAGGCAAGTCCCTCAAAGTGCTCCTCCATACGGCGGAGGTTTTCCGCGCGTCCTTCGAGCGTTGAAATGCTTATAATAGCACTTCGTTTTTCTTCGTCAATTTTAGCAAGTGTGTTTGTGTAGTTCTTTTTTTCATTTTCAAGGGAGGATATCCTTTCCTTGATCGTTTTAAGCTTATCCCTGTGATCGAGAAGTGTCAGGGAGAGCTCCTTTTCTTTTTCTGCGTTTTCCTTGAGGCGTTCTCTGTATTCTGAGATTTCTGCTTTTATATCCTCGTTTTTGTTGTCATCTCCACCCTTGGATGCCTTGAGGGATGAAAGCTCGAGCTTCGTTTGGACAAGCTCATCGCCTTTAGACTCAATAAGCTCGGATAATTCCTCGATCCTTTCATCGTTATCGGATATCTTACGGCGTATGTCCATAAGAGATGACTCTGTTTTTGCGAATTTTTCCTTAAGAATTGAAAGCTGTTCTTCAGCTTCAAGGAGCTTTTTGTTCAGCGTATCCGTTATTTCCAAGGACTTCGTTCCGTTTTTGCGGATCTCCTGAAGCTCCTTTGTAAGTCTTGTTATATTTTCGTCAACGTGAAGTATCTCGTTTTCCATCAAAGAAGCGGTACTTTCGTGACTGTGCTTTTCCTCTGTATAGTTGCGTATTGCCGTTCTGTTTTGCTCAAGCTTTTCGTTATTTTCACGGATAAGATCGGCAAAGCGTTCGCTTCTTGTTTCAAGTGCGCGAACCTCATCGTCAGCAATATCGTATTCGTGCTGGGAGATCTCGTATTTTTTTATAAGCTCTTCTGCTTTTGATTTCACAGAATCTATTTCCCAAAGCCATACTGCGATGTCTATCTTCATTTTTTCATCGCGCAGGGCAGTGTATTTTTTTGCTTTTATGCTTTGCTTTTCAAGCGGACCAAGCTGGGATTCAAGGGAATTACGGAGTATCTCAGCGCTTGAAAGGTTGAGCTCAACCTCAACGAGCTTGCGTTCAGCATCGTTTTTTCTTGCACGGTATCTGGAGATACCTGCCGCTTCTTCAAATATACCGCGGCGTTCTTCACTTTTCTTTGAAATGATTTCCGCAATACGTCCCTGACCGATTATTGAATATCCCGATTTTCCAAGACCTGTATTCATAAACATATCGGTAATATCGCGAAGTCTCACTGTCTTACGGTTTATCATGTATTCGCTGACGCCCGTACGGTAATATTTTCTTGTTACACACACCTCGTCATAAGGAACGTTCAGAGGGATCTCACCTTTCGTGTTGTCAAAGGTAAGGGAAACCTCAGCAAATCCCATTGGGCGGCGGGAATCGCAGCCGCCGAAGATGACGTCCTCCATTTTTGTTCCGCGCATATTTTTTGATGAAAGCTCACCGAGAACCCATCTTATGGCATCGGAGATATTGGATTTACCGCTGCCGTTAGGTCCGACGACAACGGTCATTCCGGGGCTGACGTTTATTCTTGTTTTATCCGGAAAGGATTTGAATCCCTGCATTTCAATATATTTTAACTGCATTTTTTTACCTCGTGGGAAATTACCCCTTTTGAGCAAAACGTTGGAGTAATTTCATGGGCATAAGGTCTTATAAAAGCCGTGCCCCTTTTATTTTGTGTCCTCCAACAACTTACATTCATAACCATGGACGGAGCTGTCGGCAATAAATTTTACGTGTATGTTATAATTTTCAAGAAAGAAAACTTTATTTTCTTTTTTATATCCGTAAGCATCGAAAAGACGTTTTGGTGATACAGCAAAACGAACTTGACGAGGACGGACTTGTGGTGGAATATCATGTTTATGAAGCTCCTCTAAAACCGAGAGCTTCATAACCTTACCAAGCGAGATGCTTCCGAAGGCGGGATGATATGCTCCTGCGGTGAGCACTGTGCTATCCGAAAGGTTTTCCTGAGCCTGCAGGCCGCATCTGATGCAGGGGATTTTATAGGATTCAATGAGCATGAGTATTTTTGCGGCGCGTTCAGCTCCTTCGTTTACCGAAAGCGGTGTGTATTCTCCCGAAAGCCTCATGCATTCAAGCTCGGTGTTTGAAAAGACCGCGGTAGGATATATTCTGACGGCATCCACCCGAAGTTTGCAAAGTACTTCTGCCGTCATCAGCTCGTCCTCAAGGGTTGATGATGGTAATCCGAGCATCATCTGCCCAACAAGTGAAAATCCATATTCCTTAATAAGCATACAGGCTTTTTTTGAATCATCGGAGCTATGACCTCTTTTTGAGGCTGAAAGCACCTTGTCGGAAAGACTTTGAATTCCAAGCTCAATGGTCTTAACTCCGTGATTTTTTAAAATAGTCAGAATTTCCTCGTTGATGTAGTCGGGTCTTGTGGAAAGTCTTACAGAGCCGATCTTGCCTTTGTCTATGTATTCCTTTGCTATTTTCAAAAGATACAGCATGTCATCTCTGTCAATACCTGTAAAGGAGCCGCCGAAGAATGCGATCTCAGCATCGTCCTTTTCAGGGTCAATGGTCTTTAGAGCTTCCTCAATAATGCCTGTAACCGATTCTCGGTTGAAGGAGGTTTTTCCTGAAATGCTTCTTTGATTGCAGAATACACACATGTTGGGGCAACCGAGGTGAGGAATAAATATCGGAATGTTTTTGTGAGCCATTATTTAATACCGAAAAGACGGAGTGCATCCTTTGCCGCCGCTTTTTCTGCGTGTTTTATAGAGGGACCGAAGCCGTGGCCGATTATGTTCGAATTAAGCTTTACCTCTACCTCAAAGGTCTTATTGTGATCGGGGCCGGACTCGGAAACAGTCCTGTATTCAAGATGTTCTCCGGGACCCTCCTTTTGGATCAGTATTTGAAGCTTGGTTTTATAGTCAGTTGAGTCAGTATCGGTAATAGCTCCATCAAGCTTTCCTGTAATAAAGGGAAGGACAAAGGCTTTTGCGGCTTCATATCCGCCGTCAAGGTAGATTGCGGCAACGATTGCCTCAAAGGCGTCCTCAAGAAGCTTTTTTTTCGTTCTGCCGCCGCTTTGTTCTTCGCCCTTGCCAAGAAGGAGGTGATCGCCCACGCCGATCTTTTTGGAATAATCCTTTTCGGAATCACCTTCCACTGCTTCTGCGCGAAGCTTTGAAAGATCTCCCTCGGGAACATTCGGATACTTCTTATAAATATACTCTGAGGTTATCATAGAGAGTATCGCATCACCGAGAAACTCAAGACGCTCATTACATTCCGAGGGTATGCCCTTTGCTTTTTGTTCGTTTGAATATGAGGAGTGTGTAAGAGCGGTTTCAAGCTTTTTTATATCGTTAAAGGTGTATCCGATTGCTTTTTCAAGTTTTTTTAGTTCTATTTTCATTTTATTTCTCCGAAATATTAGGGTTCCTTTTGAGAGATCAGACGAAGCTCATCTTCAATTTTATGTATAATGGATGTTCTGTAAATATTTATAGCCTGTCCGACTGCATTTTTTACAGCCCGTGAGTCCGATGAGCCGTGCGCCTTGATTACGGGCATGGCAAGTCCCAAAAGCGGCGCACCTCCGTGCTCGGAGGCATCAAAGCGTTTTTTGAAGGCGGTAAGTTCTTTTTTCAGCATTATAGCCGCAAGGAGGTTCTTTTTGAGAATTGGCTTTAAGGAGCTCATGAAAAATTTTCCCATGCCTTCAATGGTTTTGAGAAGAATATTTCCTGTAAATCCATCGGTAACAAGAACGTCACAGGTGTTGTTCATAACCATAGATGCTTCAATATTGCCAACAAAATTTATGCTTTGGCATTCTGAGAGCACTTTATAGGAGTCCACTTGGAGCGAGGTGCCTTTGGAGGATTCCGTTCCGTTGTTAAGAAGTCCTACGCGCACATTTTCAATGCCGTAAAGATTTTTCATGTATATACTTCCCATTATGGCAAGACTCTTCATGTATTCGGGACTAAGTGTAAGGTTAGCCCCCGAATCAAGGAGAAGTACCGGAGATTCAAAAGGGAGTATCGTTGCAATGGCGGAACGTTTGATTCCCGAAATTTTAGGGACGTAAAGCGTTGCTCCTGTGTGCAGTGCTCCGGTGCTTCCGGCACTTACAAAGGCATCAACTTCTCCGTTTTTCAAAAGTTCAAAGCCCACGCGAAGGGAAGAATCCGTTTTTGTGCGTACAAGCAAGGGAGAATCATCCATCGATATAACGTCATTGGCGTTGTAAATGGCTATTTTTGAAAGGTCGATTCCGTTTTCCTTGGCAAGAGCGCGGAGCTTATCCTCCTTGCCTACAAGACAAATGCTTTCAATATATTCATTTGAGGCAAGCGAGGCACCTTTGAGAATTTCAAGGGGAGCATTATCTCCGCCCATAGCATCAATCAGTATTTTCATAGAGTTTAAAGTGAGTTATTTGTTTTAAATTCTTCAAGTATTCTTATCGATCTGTTTGCGTATTCTGCATTTCTTGCAACTTTTCCGCCTTTAACCTTATATCCAAGGGGCTCGATAATGCCGAAGTTGGCGTTCATGGGCTGGAATGAGCCTGTAGTTCCTTGGGAAACGTAACGAGCCATAGCACCGAGCTGGGACTCAACGGGAAAACGCAGAGTGGGGAGCCCAAGGGCAAGTCTTGCGGCATTGATTCCCGCAACAATGCCCGAGCCGGCGGATTCAACGTATCCTTCAACTCCCGTCATTTGTCCTGCAAAGAAGATGTTTTTGTTGGTTCTGAGGGAGTAGTCTGCGTCGAGCAGCTTGGGCGAATTAAGGTAAGTGTTTCTGTGCATAACGCCGTAGCGTAAAAATTCAGCCTTTTCAAGTCCGGGAATCAAACGGAAAACTCGGCGCTGTTCCTCAAATGCAAGATGTGTCTGAAAGCCAACGAGGTTGTACATCGTTCCCTCTGTGTTTTCAGCACGAAGCTGTACTACCGCGAAGGCTTCCTTTCCCGTTGAGGGAAGGGGAAGACCAACAGGCTTGAGGGGGCCGTAAAGGAGGGTATCAAAGCCTCTTTTTGCCATGACCTCAACAGGCATACAGCCTTCAAAAACAGTCAGATCCTTTTGGCTTTCCTTGTCAAAATCATGAAGCTCAGCTTCTCGTGCGCTGATAAGCGCGGAGTAGAATACCTCGTATTCCTCTTTTGTCATGGGACAGTTATAATAGCAGGCCTCTCCCTTGCCGTATCTTGAGGCAAGAAAGGCGATATCCGTGTTGATTGAAGAAGCTTCTACGATGGGGGCTGCCGCATCAAAAAAATGTAATGCTTCGGGAGCAAGCTCTTTTCTTATATACTCCGAAAAATCATCCGAGGTAAGAGGCCCGGTTGCGATAACGGTTATTTCGTCATCGGGCAGGGAAGTGATCTCCCCGTATTTAATAGTGATAAGGGGATTTGATCTGATCTTCTCGGTAATATATTCGGAAAATTTGATTCTGTCAACCGCAAGAGCGGAGCCTGCGGGCACTGCGGTAGCATATGCCGCTTCCATAATAAGGGATGAGAATATCTCCATTTCCTTTTTAAGAAGTCCTACGGCATTCTCTATTTGTCCTGATCTTAATGAGTTGGAGCATACAAGCTCTGCAAAGGTGTCGGCTTTATGTGCAGGGGACTTTTTGTCGGGCTTCATTTCGTAAAGCGTCACAGAGCAACCGAGTCTTGTTGCCGCATGTGCCGCTTCACATCCTGCGAGTCCTGCACCGATTATATTAACGTGGGGCATATCAGCTCTCCTTAATTTCTTCGTCCGTCAATTCTTTTTTGAAGTTGCATTTTACAGTGTGGCAAACGAGAAGGTTTTTTGCCTTTTTGCAGTAAAGCATTTCACCGCACTGAGGGCAGATCTCTTTTGTGGGAATATCCCAAGAAGAGAAATCGCAATCGGGATAGCCGGAGCAACCGTAGAAGGTGCGCTTTTTGCCTCTGCGGACAATGATATCTTTTCCGCATTTGGGGCAGGGAATATCAAGACTTGTCTGCATGTTGAGTGTAAAACTGCACTGTGGGAAGTTTGAACAAGCGTAGAACTTGCCGAATTTACCTTCTCTGAGAAGCAGCGGAGCTCCGCAGGTATCGCAGGTCTTGTCTGTAAGCTCGGGTTCAGTGGTTTCTTTTTTCTCGTTTTTGCCGTCCTTGGCAAGAGGCTTTGTGTTTTTACATTCGGGATAATTGGGACAAGCCGCAAATTTACCGTATCTGCCCGATTTTACTACCATCACAGCGCCGCATTTTTCGCAAATTATATCGGTCTGCTCTTGGGGGATCTCGATTTTCTTGTCGCCTGTTTCTGACATCGCCTTCTCAAGCTCCTCGGCAAAATTTCCGTAGAAATTTGAAAGAACATCGTTCATGTTGGACTCGCCTGTTTCAATGGCATCAAGCTTGTCTTCCATGTTGGCGGTAAATTTATAGTCAACGATCTCCGGAAAATATTTCGTGATCACCTCAGTCGTAATATCTGCAAGACCTGTGGGAACGAGCATCTTACCTTCACGCTTAACGTAGCTTCTCGTTATGATAGTGTTGATAATAGTCGCATAGGTTGAAGGGCGTCCGATCCTCTTTTCCTCAAGGAACTTGATAAGAGAGGCTTCTGTAAATCTGGGAGGAGCCTCGGTAAAGTGCTGTGAGGTTGAAAGTGACTGGAAGGAAGTATTTTCCCCTTCTGAAATGTGGGGCAGAATTCCGCTCTTTTCATCATCGGCCTCGTTTTGGATATCACTTCCTTCTTCATAAAGCGCAAGGAATCCTTTGAATCTGAGAGTCGAGCCGGATGCTTTGAAAATATTTCCGTTACACTCTATGTCGGCATTAACGGTATCAAAGCTTGCGGATGCCATCTGGCTTGCAATAAATCTGTCAAAGATAAGATTATAAAGCTTGAACTGATCACTGGTCAGTGCTTTTTTGATCTTCTTTGGAGCGTATTCAACGCTTACGGGACGAATAGCCTCGTGGGCGTCCTGCGCGCCGTTTGCGGATTTGTAAATTCTGGGAGTTGAAGGATAGTATTCCTTGCCGAATTCTCTGATGATAAATTCCTTTGCGGCATCTCTTGCTGAATCCGAAATGCGAAGTGAGTCAGTACGCATATAAGTGATAAGACCGTGAGTACCGCCCAAAGCTGTACCGAGATTTATACCCTCATAAAGCTCTTGCGCTATCTTCATGGTTTTGGAGGAGGAGAATCCAAGCTTTCTGTAAGCCTCCTGCTGAAGTGTGGATGTTATAAAGGGAGGCGCGGGATTACGGAGCTTCAATGATTTTTTTACAGCTTTAACGATATATTTTCCGTCAAGAGAAGCTGCGAGCTTTTCCACGTCTTCCTTGGAGCTAAGCTCCTTTTTCTTTGTATCTCCCCAATATTTTGCTTGGAAGGGCTTTCCTTCAGAGTTTGTGAGGTTTGCAGCTACCGTCCAATATTCAACGGGAACAAAGTTCTTGATCTCGTTTTCGCGTTCTGTAAGTATTCTTACTGCGGCAGACTGAACTCTTCCCGCGGAAAGTCCGCTCTTGACAGTTTTCCAAAGGAAGGGACTGAGCTTATACCCAACGATTCTGTCAAGTATACGCCTTGCCTGCTGTGAGTTTACAAGGTCCATGTCAATGGTTCTGGGAGATTTTATTGCCGCTTTAACGGCGTTTTTGGATATTTCGTTGAAGGTTATACGCTTGGTCTTTTCAAGCGGTATTTTAAGAGTTGCCGCAAGATGCCAGGAGATCGCCTCGCCCTCACGGTCAGGGTCGGTTGCAAGATATACAACGTCTGCTTTTTTAGCCTCTGCAATAAGTGATTTTATGAGGGGACCCTTTCCTCTGATGTTTATATAGTGTGGTTCAAAGTTGTTGTCTATATCAATTCCTATAGTGCTTTTCGGCAGGTCGCGTACGTGGCCTACGGATGCAACTACCTTGTAGGATGATCCGAGATAACTTTTGATAGTTCCCGCTTTTGAAGGGGACTCAACGATAACAAGATGAGTTAATGCCATCTTTTGTTTATCCTTTCATAAAAAAATAATTTCGCTGTTTGGCTCATCTGATATGGGAATTTGTACGTTATAAAATCAACGGGTTCCCGATCAGAGTTTCTTTACGGAGAAAATACTCCGTGTGATCTATTTTATTGTAAACTTACCGCCGGAGATTTTTTTGACGATTCCTTGCAGCTCTAACAGAGATATTGCTCTGAGGACGTTGTTAAAGGGAATGTTGGTGACCTGAGAGATCTCCTCGGGGAAAAGCTCCTTGTCAAGAAGGGATAATGCCACCGAGCGCATAGGTTCGCCAAGGGATACAAGCTCCTCACGAGAAATTGAGCAGGCTTGAACTTCATCCTTTTGTGTAAGATTATTTTCTTCTTTTTCGATTTTTTTGTTTTTGGTTTTCTTTATAGAGGTGATGCTTTTTGTTTCGGGAATGGCAAGTCCTTGAAGTGATTTCCTTTTTTGAATATGATTGAACTTTATCTGACTTCCGTATCGTTCGCTATAGAAATTTACTATATCTACAGCCTCGGTTACAGGCTTTGCACCTTCCTTAAGAAGTGAGTTGCTTCCGCGGTTGTTGTATTCTCCGTTTGGACCGGGAATGGAAAAGATGTCTTTTCCTTGCTCCGCGGCATGGTGTGCTGTGTTGAGGGATCCGCTTCGTTCCCCTGCTTCGATAACCAGAGTTCCCGCACAAAGACCGCTGACTATTCTGTTCCTTACGGGAAAATTGTGCCCCAGAGGCGGAGTTCCGGGAGCAAACTCTGAAATCACCGCGCCTTTTTCGCAAATTTCGTGGTAAAGATCCTCATTTTGAGGAGGATATACAATGTCTATTCCCGAGCCGAGAACAGCAACGGTGTAACCGTGAGCGTCAAGGGCAGCCCTGTGACATATACTGTCGATTCCAAGCGCCATACCGCTCGTAATGATAATACCGCTTTTGGCAAGGTCATATGCAAATTCATAAGCGCATCTTTTTCCAACCTCGGTCATTTTGCGCGTTCCCACACAGGCGATGGAAATGTTTTCCGTAAAGCTCGGAATATTGCCTCGAAGGTATAGTACAAATGGGCATGAGGAGATCTTTAAAAGGTTTTTGGGATATTCCTGAGAGTCGGGCGTAATGATCTTGATGGCGTTTTGATTACAGTAATCCGAAATTTCTTTTGCTTTTGTAAGGTCCTTATCCTTGAGTTTGCCGATCTGACGGGTGGTCAGAACCTTCTTTGCCGAGGTGGTCTTAAAAAGCTCATCGTCATACAGATTGTGGGCATCACAATCACAGGCGTCAATTATTTCAGATGAATTTTTGCATCCTGCGCCAAGGGCAAGAGAAAGCCAAAGCCAGTAAATCACTTTATGTTCCATTTCTTCTCCTTTTTTGTCAACCCTATAAATTCTTAAGCCTTATGTATACCCCTGTAGGTCTCCCAGATCAGTATCGTTGCTGCAGTAGCGGCATTAAGAGACTCGGCTCCTCCGGGCATGGGTATGATAATGGGCGAGGTAGCTGCAGTTATAATTTCTTCGGACAGTCCGTGTCCTTCGTTTCCGATAATGAAGACTGTTTTTTCATCGCATTTGATTTCATTAAGCTTTTGTGAGTCGTGGCGCAAAGCCGTAGCATAAACGCCGAAGCCTTCATCCTTCAAGGTGTTGATGGTTTGAAGGATATCACGGCAGATCGTGATTCTTTGTGAAAAAAGGCATCCCATTGTTGCGCGTATGGTTTTCTCATTGTAAATATCCGCGCAGTCATCGGAGAGTATGACTTCATCGATTCCGAATGCGAGGGCAGTTCTGATAACGGTACCGAGATTGCCTGGATCGCGAAGTGAGTTTAAAATTATTTTGCTACCTTTTATATTATTAATATATATTGTAGCAACTTTATGAAATTTGTCAATAGCTTTTGCAATACAAAAAATGCCTGAGGGCGATTTTTCTGTAGAAATCTTTGAATAAACACTGTCGGTAACACAAATTTTGCGTACTGAATCGGGAAGCGATTTTATAAGATGTGATTTTGCCTCGGTAACTACAACGCTTTGAAGCTCAACACCTCTTGATATTGCTTCCTCGAAAAGCTTGACTCCTTCAAAAATAAACACTCCGTCTTTTTCACGGTTCTTTTTTTCGTGCAAAGAATTACAGTATATGATATATTCGTTATTTCTTGATGATATGAATTCCATACAAACACCTTTTATTAAACATAAATTCTTTCAAGGATAGAGTCCTTTTTGAAAAAAATAGAATTCCTATAAAGTGAAATAACCGGCATTAGGAATTTGTATTCCTCTTTGCCGGTTAAATTGTTTAGTTGAGTGCAGCCTTTGCCTGTTCAACGATTGCAGCAAATGCTTCCTTGTCGGAAACTGCGATCTCAGCGAGCATCTTTCTGTTCATTGTGATGCCTGCCTTCTTGAGACCGTTCATAAGCTGTGAATAGTTGATTCCGCAAACCTTAGCCTGTGCGGAGATTCTTGTGATCCAGAGAGCTCTGAAGTTTCTCTTTCTCTGCTTTCTACCAACGTAAGCATAGTTACCGCTCTTCATAACGGCCTGCTTAGCCATCTTAAAATGCTTGCTCTTTGCGCCCCAGTAACCCTTGGCAGCCTTCAATACTTTATTTC
The DNA here is from genome assembly GCA_045629725.1 of Eubacteriales bacterium. Taxonomy (GTDB): domain Bacteria; phylum Bacillota; class Clostridia; order Oscillospirales; family CAG-272; genus SIG714. The sequence continues at coordinate 33,130 of JAZQRT010000095.1, forward strand.
TTCTCTTGCGCGTCATCATTGCGCCCTTAACTCTTGCCATTTTGTAATCCTCCCTTTAAAATTAGAATTTCTGAATAAGTGTCTTGATTGCGGAAGTCATAGACTCGCTGAGGTAAGAAGCCTTACGGAGATTTCTCTTTCTCTTAGCTGTCTTGTGTCCGAGGTTATGACGGTGATGTGAATGGTTCATCTTGATCTTTCCGCTTTTTGTAAGGGAAAATCTCTTTTTTGATGCACTGTGTGTTTTGATCTTAGGCATGATTATAACTCCTTTCAAATGTCAACCAAAAAATGGCGACCGTCTGTTCTATCTCACAGACCATAGTTTTTTTGACTTATTTTGTTTTGCGGCGATCCGCACTTGAATTTCAATGATTACTGCTTCTTGGGTACAAGGAACATTGTCATGTTTCTTCCCTCAAGCACCGGCTTCTTATCAACCGTTCCGGACTCTGCACATAATGCGGCAAACTTTTCAAGAAGCTCTGCGCCGATCTCGGTGTGTGTCATCTGACGTCCCTTAAATCTTACGCTTACTTTAACTTTGTTTCCGCTTGCAAGGAATTTCTTTGTCTGATTAGCTTTTGTGTTAAAATCGTTTACGTCAATGAGCACAGAGAGCTGAACCTCTTTGATCTCAATCTTAGCCTGCTTCTTCTTTGCTTCCTTTTCTCTCTTATCGCGAGTGAAGCAATACTTACCGTAGTCCATAATACGGCATACGGGGCAGGATGACTGATTTGCCATAAGTACAAGGTCGAGTCCTTCGTCATACGCTTTGTCGATAGCTGTGGAGAGCGAGAGCAAGCCGAGCATTTCGCCGTCAGCGCCGATGACTCTTACTTCTGTGGAAGGGGCGATACCCGCTTCGTCAATAATTTCCTCGTTAATGTAAAGGTCTTTGGAATTTTTCGGTTTGATGTTAGATCACCTCATGAAATAAAAAATGTATGCAAAGCAAAAATCCCCGCATACACAACACCCGACAAGAATCCTGTCGGTAAAAATGTATCAACCCGAGTCATTCACGGATGCTGAGGTGAGAGGGATACTCTGCTTCTTTGTCCCAAGTATACTACCACACTTTTCTTCATTTGTCAAGGGCTTTTTTCGTTTTCTCAAAAATTATTTTTCTGTTTTTTTTATAATTTTTGTGGTATAATGTCACAAAGAGGTGTTTTTTTCGTCTTTATATATGAAAGGACATTTTGAACTGGAATTGAGGTGAGGATTTGAAGGACTGTGATATAATCAGGCTTTTGTTTGAAAGATGCCTGAGCTTGAAGGAGTTGTTATTTCTGTAAAAGTGGGATACCGCCAAAGTGCGGAGTATATCCGAACTGGGAATGGAGAATATGTTCTTTCAGAAAAAGAATGATTGAATGCTTTGATTAAAGTAAAAGGAGTGTTATTATGAAAAAGAATTTACTATTAATAATGTGTTGTATATCCATTTTGTCAATGCTTGTTTCATGTGATATCGAGCCTGTTACATCTGAAATACCCATTATGACTAACACACCTGAGGGAACGGCTGAATTGCAGATGACACCTTTGTATAATGAGATAACTCAGGAAAAAGCAAAGGAAATGATCGATACTCTTGAAAATTACATAATCGTTGACGTCAGAAGTGAAATGGAGTACGATATGGGGCATATTCCGGGTGCCATTCTTATTTCGGGAAACGATATATCCTCCAAGGCATCTTCCTTTCTTCCCGATAAAGATGCAGTCATTCTGGTTTACTCAAACAGTTCCGAAAGCAGTAAGATAGCGGCTCAGACTCTCGGTAGTTTGGGTTATACGAAGGTTTATGAATTCGGAAGTATTACTGAATGGGAGTATGAAATTACAAGATGATTTTTTCTTTTTAGAGATTTACCCTAAAAGCCACCAAACTATCTTGTAAGAAAGTTTAGATCAAAGAACTTTATAAAAAAATTCAAGAGTAATTCGGAGTAAAAAAATAACGGCAGATATTTCACGTGATGAGATATCTGCCGTTATTCATTTTTTGATCATTTTAAAAACTTATTTTTGATCTTTTCAAAATCAGCGTCAAAGCTTGATTTTTTATCCGTCAGTAAGGATTTGAAATCGTCCTTATGTACGTTCTTGTTGATAAAATCCGTGATCTTTTCTTCAAACATACCTTCACACGAGATGGCAAGGTCGGTAACGTATTCTACCTCATATACCGAATACAGAGCAAGATACAGCATATCGTCCGAATCGTGGCAGTAGCAAAGTCTGACGCAGTGGGAAAGATATTCATAGTTTGCCGAATAACTTGTATTGTAAGCCATCACTTCAAGAGCTGCGGTGGCGGCACCCACGTTTTCACAGGTCTTGAGAATGCCGAAAACGTTGGTGTTGCCTTGTACTGACGTGCGGTAAGGGGCGCTTTCCGATGATTTGGGAAGCGGTGCGATATAATAATCATCGCGCATATATCTGTGTAAAAATTCAGAGTCCTCGATCTTCCCGAATGCTATAAAAGCTTCGCCGTTTGAGAAATGCTCTATCTCCGATGAGGCGCTGGTTTCGTCAAAGATTCCGCTCTTGAAAAGTCCGTTATCTGCAAAAAGAGTTTTCAGATTATCTGCAAATGTTCCAAGTTTATCCGCGTCAAGTGTAGGCTCACCGTTTTTGGAAAGAGTTATGCCCTCACCCGCCATAAGAATGGAGGCGAATGTGTTTTTCTCATTTCCAAACTCGTGTGCGGCAATTCCGCCAAGCTTTGCGGCGTTTTCATAGGTCCATTTGCCGTCATCAACAAGCTTTTGAAATTCTGCGTATCCGAGGGTTTTGTTTATTTTGTCGACATTTTCAGTCCACATAGTTTTGTTTACAAAGGAAACAAGGGTGCTTTTAGTGCGTTCAAGAGATGCAAGCCCTGTTACCCAATAATAGTAACCGTTCACTGAAAGCGCCTCGTAGGAGTTTTTATCCCAATTCCCGCCATCAAGATCAATGTGCATATCTTTTTCGGGAATGGTGGCATAGTCGATAAAATTACTGCCGTTTTCACCCGATGTAAGACCGAGATCGTAACGCTCGTAAGCTCCCACAATATCGTAGGTAGAGTCGGGAGACGCAAAGAAAAGGCGCATATGCTCCGTCATTTCCTCAGGGGGCAGGGTTATGGATTTTCCAATCTTGAGATTGAGTTCTTTTTCCATTTCCCGATTTCTGTAGGCGACACATACGTTTACCGAGTAGGTCTCGTCATCACCCTCGGGAAGATGTATATTACGCGCTGAGTCAATGTTACCGCACATAATGAAGTTTATCTCCTCGCCACCGAAATCCATTCCCTCAAGACTTTCGGGGATAAAGGGGTTATTCTTTGAGGGAGTTGTGTTTTCACTCTGTGTCGGAGTTGGTGTTAAGACTGTATTTGAAGGAGATTTACAGGAAACAAGTGAGAGCAATAGTATCACCGACATAACAATGGAAACGATTTTTTTCATAATAATACATCCTTTCTCGAAAATGAATATTTCCATATATTTGTGGAGTCTTTCACTTATATAGTTGAAAAAAATTTGATTACGTCACAAGGTAATTATAACACAAGTAAATAATTTTGTAAATAGGAAAACGCCCCTTTGAGGTTCTTTTCAAAAGGGCGTGATATTTTTTATATTCCAAGCTCTTTTTTTATGTGTTCAAGAGCTTCTGCGGGTTTTATGCCGAGGGTGAGAGCAAATTCTTCAAGAATAACTTTTTCGTTTTCTCTCATAAATTGAAGATCAAAAATATGGGGCTTTTTTGTGTTTTTATCGGCAGGTATCTGCCGTTTCTTGATTTCAATTACCGCGCCGAGTATCTTTTTTCTATCGCCTGCCGATGATATATCCTTATAATACTGACGGCGCAAGTCAGGGTCGGATATCCAAAAAGGAGGAGAATTTTTAAGCTCCGAGAGTACCTCGTCGATTTCCTCGCGAGATAATACCTTCTTCATTTTGGACGTCAAAAACTCATTGTCAACGGGAACGTATATTCTTGCGGTTTCCTTGTATATGGGGCGCAGGACGTAATAAATTGCCGTCTTCCCCGAAAATTCACGTTCTGCGGTCTCTGCGATCTTACAAACGCCTTCGCTTTTGTAGATTACCGTATCTCCGATTTTAAACATTTTCTACCTCAAAAAATAAATTTGCCAAAGATTTAATAAGATCATTATATCAAATTCGAGGATTATTTTCAAAGGCTAAAATGCACAAAAAACTATATTAAAATCAGGTATATCAAAAGGTCAAAAGGACTAAATCAGCTGTTGATGACCGTTTTATGGG
>JAZQRT010000096.1:0-31421 GCA_045629725.1 Eubacteriales bacterium
GGGCAACGTAATCTGCTTTGGTAAGCTCTATATCGGTTTGAGAAATTGGTGCGTAATTGCTTCCCGTGCCGAGATCAAGTCGGAGGCCAAGCGGTCTTAGGAAAGACAAGACTCACTGACAACTCCTTGGCACACAGAACGACATGGCTACGATCCGACTTCTCCGTGCGTTTATGAATGTGTCCGAGGGCAACGTAATCTGCTTTGGTAAGCTCTATATCGGTTTGAGAAATTGGTGCGTAATTGCTTCCCGTGCCGAGATCTGCGTGTATTGAGTAAATGCTGATCCTGCTTTTGTCCGATATCTCGGGCAGAGGATGACGTCCCTCTGAATGGGATGTGAATGCGTATCCGTAGATGTCCGCACCACAACGAGCGCGGAGATGCTTGACCTCTGAGGTCTTGAAGATATAAACATTTTCGGGGAATTCATAAATATCGTATACCGACCCTGCAATAAAGGGATCGTGGTTTCCGGGTGATATGAATACCTGAGCGTGGCAATTTTCAAGAATTGAAATGACTTCAAAAGCAAGTTCCTTTTCGGGGAAGGGCGTGTCAAAAAGATCCCCCGATATAAGAAGAACGTCGGTATCTCTCTTATTTGCCTCGTTTATAAGATTTTTAAGTGCCGAAAGGGACATTGTGTCGCGGCGTATATGCATATCGGCAGAATGAATTATCTTGATCATTTTAGATTCTCCCTGAAAAATTACTGTACATAAAATATTATAAACTATTTTGAAAAAAATTTCAACTTATTCTTTTATTTTTTGAAAATATATGTTATAATAGGATGAAATATAATATTATGGATAGTTTTACGCGAACGCGTTGGAGGAATATGGCTAATTACAGAATTAATCGAATTAATGAAGAAGTTCAAAAGGAGCTTGCAACAATTTTAAGAGAAGTGAAGGATCCCAGAGTAAGCTGTAATTTTATCAGCATTACTGCAGTTGACGTGACACCCGACCTTAAGTTTGCAAAGGTGTTTTATTCCGTGGTTGCACCTAACCACGATATGAAGGATATAGACAAGGGACTTCGCTCCGCAACGGGATTTATAAGACAAAGACTTGCCAAGGGGCTTAATCTTCGTCAGACTCCCGAGCTCAAATTCATATATGACAATTCCGCAGAGAACGGAGCATATATTTCAAAGCTTTTGAGAAGTGTTGAGGATAGCCTCAAGGCATCGGAGGAAGGAGAGGGCTCGGATGAATAAGACGGTAGCTCTTGGTGATATTCCGAAGCTTCTTGAGCAAAGGGATAAGTACGTTGTTGTTTGCCACCGTAAGCCCGACGGAGATACCCTCGGCTCTGCCTTTGCACTTTCCCGTATACTTGAGCTGATGGGAAAGGATGTTAGGATCGTTTGCTCGGATCCCGTACCTACTTATCTTCAAAAGATCCTTGACGGTACCAAGGTTACGGATGATGCCTTTGTGAAAAACAGCGAGGGTGTAATTGCAGTGGATATTGCCGAAGCCTCTCTTTTTGGAAAGATCAAGGAAGAAATTACAAAAAAAGGCGTATATTTGAAGATAGATCATCATTTGACCGGTGAGGACTATGCGGTAAATAATTACGTCGATCCGGAGGCGTCATCCGTTGGAGAGATTATTTATTCTCTTGCCGAGATGATGGGATATTCCTCGGATTATGAGCTTGCCCGCTCCGCTTTCGTTGCGATGTCAACGGATACGGGGGGCTTCAGATACAGCAATACCAAGGCTTCAACCTATCTTGCGGCGTCAAAGGTCGCAGAGGTGTGCGGTGAGGAGCTTGCAAACATTAATATGCTTCTTTATGAGACAAAGCCCATGTCGAAGCTTATCGGTAATGCAGTTGCGGTTGATTACATGCGGCTTGCATACGATGACCGTTTGGCGTATGTGGTTCTTGATGATGAAACCAAGGTCGAGGAGGGCATCGTTGACGATGATCTTGACGAGGTGGTCGCACTTTTCCGCAGTATCGAGGGAGTTGTGGCGGCTTTCCTTGTAAGACAGATAGCTCCGGATAAATACAGGGTTTCTGCCCGTTCAAAGCCCGGATTTGATTGCTCCGCCTTTTGCAGTCACTTTGGCGGCGGCGGTCATATGTTTGCCGCAGGTTGTAATATAGAAGCGGGAAGCGTGGAGGAGGCAGAGGATATCGTAGTTACTGCCGCCGAGGAGTATTTTTATGATTGTTGACGGTGTTGTACTTATAAACAAGCCGAAGGGAATAACATCTCATGACGTTGTCAGCCGAATAAGACGTCTTTACGGTACCAGAAAGGTCGGTCATACAGGCACACTTGATCCCCTTGCGACGGGTGTAATGGCGGTGCTTATCGGCAGAGCTACAAAAGCGGCGGATTTTATTATCGCAGAGGATAAATCCTACGTTGCTGAGATGAGGCTGGGACTCAGAACTGATACGCTTGACATTACAGGTGAGGTTTTGGAAACCTGTGAAAACATTCCCACCGAAAATAAATTTATGACGTCCCTTGATGGCTTTCGCGGAGAAGTCATGCAGGTGCCGCCTATGTACAGTGCTCTCAAGGTTGACGGACAAAAACTTTGCGATCTTGCAAGGCGCGGTACCGTTGTTGATCGTCAAGCGCGAAAAATTGAGATATATTCGCTGAATGCTGAAAAGATAAACGAGCGGGAATACCGTCTTTTCGTTGATTGCTCCAAGGGAACGTATATCAGGACGCTTTGCGATGATATAGGAACGGCTCTTGGCTGCGGTGCAACGATGACGAGTCTTGAAAGAACGGCTTCCGGAAATTTCAAGCTTGAAAATTCCTACACTCTTGACCGTATCGAGCAAATGACAGAGGATGAGAAACGAAATATCGTCCTGCCAACAGAGGATCTATTTGCACAATATCCTAAGGTGAAGCTTTCGCAGTTTTTTGCTCGTCTTGCGGCATCAGGAAATGAGATATATCAAAAAAAGATAAAAACAGAACATGATATAGGACAATATATAAGACTTTATGACAATAATGGCGTATTCTTTGCAATCGGTCAAGTCAGAGAATACGAGGACGGAAGTGCCATAAAGCCGCTTAAACAGTTTGTAATTTGAGGAAATAGGAAATGCTTATACTTGCTTCAAAATCACCCAGAAGAAAAGAAATACTTGAGGGATTGGGACTTGCCTTCAGATGCGAAAGTCCTTTGGTAGATGAAAGCCATCCTCCGAAGGTTGAGCCCTCGCTCCTTGTCAGAGAGCTTGCGCTCAGAAAAGCGGAGGCGGTGAGACTTGAGAATCCCACGGATCTTGTGATCTCTGCGGACACCATAGTTTATCACAGAGGGCGCATACTTGGAAAGCCGAAGGATGAAAATGATGCTCTTGTGATGCTCCGTCTTCTCTCGGGAGATACGCATACCGTATATACGGGGTATGCCGTAAGATCAATGTACAGAACGGTCTGTGATTTTTGCGCAACCGAGGTAAGATTCAGAAATCTTGATGATGAGGAGATCTTAAACTACATAAAAACAGGTGAGCCCATGGATAAAGCAGGGGCTTACGGAATACAGGGTATCGGAGCCCTTTTGGTGGATGGAATAGAGGGGGACTATCTTAACGTTGTTGGTCTTCCTGCCGCTCCTCTCATAGCATGTCTTAAGGATAACTTCGGCTTTGATTATTACGGTAACAAAAATGAGTAAAGATCTTAAAATAAGAGCCGAAAAGATAGTTGAGCGTTTGAAGGAGATATATCCCGAGTCTGAGTGCGCTCTTGAGTATAAGGGTGAGCCTTGGCGGCTTATGGTAATGTCGCGTCTTTCTGCTCAGTGTACGGATAAAAGAGTAAACGAGGTATCAATTCCGCTTTTTGAAAAATACCCCACACCCGAAGCGATGGCGGAGGGTGAGCTTTCCGAGATAGAAGCCATCGTTAGACCTTGCGGGCTTTATAAGGTGAAGGCAAGTGATATTAAAAAAGAATGTCAAAAGCTTGTCTCGGAGTATGGCGGTGAGCTTCCTTGTGATATGGATAAGCTACTTGAATTTCCCGGCATTGGCAGAAAGATCGCCAATCTTCTCATGGGGGATATTTTCGGCAAGCCTGCTATAGTTGCGGATACCCACTGTATAAGAATATCATCAAGGCTTGGGCTTGTTACTCCCCCTTCTAAAAATCCCCTTGTCGTGGAAAAAACGCTGAGAGGGCTTATTCCTGAGAATGAAGGCTCTGAGTTTTGTCATAGGATCGTGTTTTTTGGTAGAGAAATTTGTACGGCGAGAAGCCCGAAATGCGGGGGATGTCCGCTGTCACAGCTTTGTGATAAGGTTTTGTAATTATATTGTATATAATAAATAATGAAAGAAAGGAGGGGAAAAGATGTTTGGATTTTTAAAGAAAAAGAAAAACGAGGCTTCGTCTGAAAAGAAAAGAGCAATGGTGTACGTGGACTTTGAGCATTGGTACATATCACTTGAAAAGCTTTTTGGAGAAAAGCCCGACCTTAAAGCCTTTAGGCGTGAGCTTGATGAAAAATATGAGATCGTTGATATCGCGTTTTTCGGAGATTTTTCCAACCCATCACTTCGTGGGGAGATACATAATATAAGAATGGTATCAAATACCATAATTGAAACTCAAAATTCATCACCGGATTTTGAAAAGGATTTTACAGATTTTATTTTACTTGATCATATTTACCAAAGTGCACTTGCATCGGATTCTAATAAGATAGATGCCTACGTTATTTTTACAGGAGACGGTCATTTTTCATCAGTTGTATCATTCCTTGTGAATAAATGCCGAAAGGAAGTTGGAATTTATGCAGTTAAAAATGCCGTAAGTGCTCAACTTTCGGGTTGTGCCACCTATACAAGACTCGTACCCGATGAAAAGCAGAAGGATTATAAGTACGAGCGAATGGTGCTGAAAAACCTTAAGGTGCTTTATGATAAGAACCGCGGCAAGAAGGTATATCCCACGTTCTTTGCAACGGTTGAGGCTACTGCAAAATATAATAAGGTTAAGCGTGAAAAGGTGGAAGATGCCCTCAGAGGACTTATCCGCGATGGGTACGTTTTCCAAACCAAGGAGACAATAAAAAACAAGGACGTTGTGAAGGTCATTCGTGTGAATTGGAAAGCGGTAACAAGAGATGGTATTCTTTGAAAAAATGCAACTGTTTCCGAGTTTTATACGATTGAAAAGTAAAAAAAGAAAGGATTGATAATATGAAAAAGATCAGATTTGCCTTATTTTTTGTGCTGGTTGTAATTATTGTTTCAATGTTTTTTAGTTGTAAACCGAAGGGACTCGATGGAACTGTGACTCCTTCCACTACCGAATCAACCTTAAAGCCGACTATTCCCCGTGTGACGTACGACGGCGAGGCAAGATTGGTGGTTGAGGATAAAGAGTATAAAATAATTCTGCCCGAGCTTGAGGCAAAACTTGGCTTTCGGGAAGAATATGAAAAGTACCTACCTTACATTACCGACGAACTGCTTATAAAATCCGAAAAAGCGCTTTTGAAGAACATTGGTGCCAATCGTGATTCTGCTGCGATATATCTTTCGAAGGACAATGAGGGATATTTGTGTCTTTCAAGTGAGGTTATTGTGAAAATTGATCCTCCGAACGTTAAACTGGGAGACGGAGTGCTTATTTACGAAGGGTGTAATATTGATCACAAGCATGTGTTTTTCCAAGAGCGTATTTCAACCGATAGCTTGAAATGACCTATAAAAATTAAGACCTCGACGGTTTTCTTGCCGGTCGAGGTCTTTTTCTGTATTATGTATGATTAATTGTTTCCAAGAAGATATTCGATCATGTCAGCAACGGTGGGCACGACCTTCATGCTGGCGTGAGCTTTTACTTCATCGTGAGCATTTTCAACAACGAAGCTTGAAAAACGGTCGAGCATTAGAATGTCGTTGAAGTTGTCACCGACTGAGTATATGTCCTTTTCATCAATTCCGAGCTTGCTTGCAAGATATTCAACGGAAACTGCTTTGTTACGCCCGTCGGGAACGATGTCAAGACATTGGAAATTTTGGAGAGCGCAAAGCTTATCTCCCAATTTTGCGTTTACTGCCGCAGCTGCCGCTTTAGCTTCGTCAAAGCTGTGAAAAACAGCGCTGACTTGTGTAAATTCCGTAAAATCCTCAATACTTCCAAAATTGTTGCTCAAGCCAAAATCTGCTTTGTCGCGGAATACAACCGTTGCTATCTTTGGACAGTTTACAACTATGTAATAGGTTTTGCACTCGATAAGCAGATCATAAAGCTCCTTTAACGGCTCGGCACTTGAAGAATGATAGTATTCAAGCTTGTCCTTTACGTAGCAGGTGTTTCCGCTGTCACCTAAAACGTAATCGGCGGGGATATTATATTTTATTGCGATATCACGTATTTGAGGAGCGTTTCTGCCCGAAATGATTGCAAATTTATTCCCTGCCTCTTTCCATTTTTCAATGGCGGCGATATCTCTTGCAAGACCTGCTTCATCGGTCCTTACTGTTCCGTCAAAATCACTGGCTATAAGTTTCATAATCTTTCTTCCTATTTTATTATATTATTGTATTTATGATATCATACTTCGCTGAAGAAATCAAGATTGATTTTCGGATAAGTGGGGGAAAACTCGGCTCATTGCATAAAATTGCCATGAGCAGTGCTCCTGGTTACCCGGGTCGGTGACGTAATTTTCACTCTTCCAGAATTCGGGATAAACACAGATATTGTTTTTCTTAGCGGTTTTAAGCTCCAAAGCAACAATTTCCTTGATCCTTTCGGTATCCCCTATCATGTTGCAGAACATCAGTTCCCATGCAATTCCTTTTCCGATAAGCTCTCGGGTGAGTTCACTCGTGCCAAGTGTCGCTTCGGTTGCAAGAGCATCGATTCCGTACATTTTGATTGAGGCGTATTTCTTGTAGATATCATAAGTATTCTTCATGATATCCATATCCATTCCGTACCACTCGGCGGCAACAGGCGCGAGATTTACCCATGAAATACCTGCATAGAATTTCATTCCGTCTTCAACGTCATAAAATTCGCCGTAGATCTTCTTTCCGTCGATCTCGGTGACGAGATGCTTGTTGATGCCTTCCTCGATCTTTTTTGCATATGACAGCCATTTTGAGCTCATGGCTCCATCGTTCATGCTATCAGCCACTGCGCTTAACTCATAAAGTGCTTGAGAGGCAAAAACATTGGTGAGCAGGTCATAAGATACCCAATAGCGGATTTTTCTTGAGTGCTCAAGAGATGGGTTGAGCAAAAGATCCATTTTGCTGTTGTAATATTGCTTGTTGTCAAGATAGTAATTGGCGAATTTTTTTATTATCGGGTAGGATTGCTCTATGAAGATGCGGTCTTCCTCTGTTCCTTTATTGTTGTTGACATACATTACCCAAGCGTGGATAAGCATATAGTTTGCATCTGTCTGAGTGTAGTCGCTGATGAGCTTGATCTCCGAGCGGTAAGCCTCAAAGCCTGCCTCTCCCTTGACGTTTTTTGCCGTTCCGTTTTCTTGTATCAAGGTTTCAAGGTTGTCAATGGTTGTCGAACCGCACCAATAAACCTTGTCCGAGATATCAATGCCTTCAAGCTTTATAAAATAATTTCCTTTTTTGGATATTTGGAAAAGGGGAAGATCAAATTTGAAGTTCACCCAATCTGCAGATTCGGAAATGTCTGAAACGTTGATGGCTTTTGCATCGATTATTTGCTCGGTATCACCGTTTTTCTTATAAAGAGTAGCCTTGATCTTACCGTTTGCGCCCTTTTCCTTGGAAAGAAGAACGCTGACGGCAGTTATTGTTTCTCCGTTGCAGCTTATCTCTTGGATTCCCGCGGTGTTTTTATCTATGGTTATAAGAATATCTTTATCTACGTCAAAATTGGGATCAACAAGAAAATCAAAACCGACTCTGTGCCAAGCGTTGTCGTAATAATAACTGTCGGCGGCAGTTTTGGAGTCCGTCATTACTCTTGTTCCTTTTTCGGTATCCACGAGAGTGACGACTATGTAATAATAATCCTGATAATTGAGGTCTATGCCATTTTCAAATACCAAGGTGTATTTCTTTTCTCCGATTTTATCGATTTTTATTTCAGTACTTGCGATGGCGGTGCTTGGATCCTGATAATTCTTTCTTATCTCGGCTTTTATTTTACCGACGGATTTGGTGGCGTTTACTGTGATGTCTATTTCCGAAAGCTTGTTGCCGCGTGCTTCAAATCCTTCGACGATTGTGTTTGGATCATAGCTGATGATTTCAAAAGCAGGGTAGTAGGGCTTTTCCTGCCATCCGTTGAGGGCGCTAAGGTCATAGTTGTATGAGTTAATGCTTCCGCAGCTGCTTGTTGTTCCGTACCAAATTACTTTGCCGCTATTGGCGGTTGCTTCAAGGAGTAGATAATAAGTTTTTCCGACCTCTACGCTAATAGGTGCGTCAAAAGTGATCGTTCGCCAACCACCCGCAGAACCCTCTCCGAAGGTGAAGGTCTTTTCGGCGATTGCGGTGCCTTGGTCCTTGTAGTCGGTGCAGATCATAACTTTGACTGTATCTGTATTATGAGTTTTGGAAAGGTTCACTTCAACTCCCCATATCAGTTTGTTTTTGGGTATGAACGCTTGAGCTGCACGGTTGTTGGGAGCGTTAATGATATAAATGCCGCTTTCGGCTTTCCTTTGAGAAATGAGGTATTTCTCTGTGATTTGACTATCACTTTCACCGATTACGAAGGCGCAATATACCGAAACCTCACGCCAACCGTTACCGCCGTAGGCGTTTTTGTCATAGTTCCAGGATTTTAAATATCCCGAGTTACCGCTGTCAATACCGTACCAAACTACCTTGCCGCTGCCTGTGGGGGCATACAATTTGAGGTAATAAGTGGTGTTTTGATCAAAGGAGACAGTTTCTTCAAGAGGTATTGTTTTCCATCCTGCCTTATTATTTGAAAATTTATATCTACCTGTTGCTACTAAGGTTTCAGGGGATGTAAGATCGGTATATATTTCTGCAATTACCTCGCTTGAGGAGACTCCTTCAAGATATGCTTGAACAGAATCAACGTGGCTTTTGTTTGATATAAAGGGCGTTGCAGCTCCGTTGTTTGGCGCATTCAGTAAAAATTGCGCTTTTCCCGATTCGGATTGTTCTTGATACAAGTTTATGTATTCGTTATTTTGGCCTGTTAAATAATTATTGCGGTATTCCTCGTCTTTTATATTGTCGATAATATGAGTTGTACGGTTAAGTCCGAGTGCTGCATGATAAGACAGCAAATACTTCAAAATTGCACGGGCAGAATCACTGTCATTATGGGATAAATGTGCCATGGCTTGAATGGCACTGTCACGAGAGAACATGCCGACATAGGTGCCTGTAAGAGAAGTAATTGCATATCCGCGGTCTGTGATTCGGTTGAACAATATATCATAACTGTTTTTATACAATTTCATATCTTCCTCTGATAGAACTATATCCGGAATGTTTGTGTCAGTGAGTTCTGTTTCTGTTTTTGTTAAAATATCGGTGAGGGTGGATGTGTCGATCGTAGTATCTTGGAGAGTTGTCGGGAATGATGTTTCACCCGGTGTTACAGAACAACCTACCGTGGTGAGTATCATTGCTGATGCAAGAACGGATAGAAGTATCTTTTTTGCTATCAAAATAAGTCGCCTCCTTTGTGAATAACATAGTCAAAGTGTATTTATTACATTCATGATATCATATTACAGTGTTAAAATCAATAGGTATTTTTAATTGTATTTTATATATATAATAAATAAGGAAGAAAAAAGCAAAGGAGCAGGTGTTGACCGCTCCTTTGAAATTGGAATTATTCAATTCCCGGAATGTCTTCTTCGTCCTCCTCGGAATAATTGATATAAATCTCGGGATCCTCGTTCTTGCCGTTCATTTTGATCTCGAAATGAAGGTGGTCGCTTTCTGCACATTCAATAAGGGCGGAGTTGCCAACGGCACCGAGAATTTGTCCCTCACCTACGTTAACTCCCGCGGCAATTCCGCTTGCAAGCTCGTCTTCGAGGTTTGCGTATATTGAGATGAGACCGCCGCCATGGTCAACGCAAACTGTCTTTCCGAAAAGAGGGTCGTTGTAGATATCCATAACAGTACCCTTGGCTATTGAACAAACTGCGGATCCTACAGGTGCGCTGATGTCAATACCTGAGTGAGTTCTGTAATCGTTCATTGTAAAAGAGAATACAGGCACTTCAATGCAAAAATCTTTCATTATATTTCCCTCGGTGGGAAGTGAAAAGGTCATGGGGTCACTGTTATCTGCGGGGACCTTTGTTTTGGTAGGCACAGGTGTTGGTGTAGGTGTGGGAGTTGCTTCGGGCGTTGTGGTGGCAGGGGGCGTTTCGTTTTTTGTTTTATGGGGAGTTGGACTTGATGTTTCTGCTTTTGAAGTGGTTTGCGGGATGGGGGTCCTGTTTGGCTCAACGGGTTTGTTTGCAGATGTAAAAGTGATTATGCTCACACAGAGAATTGCAAGGATGACAAGAGCAAGTGCAAGATATACTACACCGTTCATGATTTTTCTTTTTGTTTGGTAACTCATTTGAATTCCGCCTTTCCGAGAAGTAGATAATCTGTCTCTGGGTTTATTTTTCCCATTAGAGGAAAAGTTATTCAGATGAATGTTAAGAACTGAAAAACAAAAGCTGTAAAAAACTCAAATCGAGTTTTTTACAGCTTGTTTTATTTTATCGAAAATTGCTCTGCTTTAGATTAAAACAACATAAGAGGAGTACTTGTAAAAGTGCCGCCGTTCCTTTGAGGCTGCTTTTTTATTTAGTCGGCAATTATCTTGAGCGATTTGAGGCAATCTCTGCAAATGAGCTTTCCTTTAAAATATGTGATCTCGTCTGCGTTTCCGCAAAAAATGCACGAGGGTTGATATTTCTTTAAAATGATTCTGTCTCCCTCAACAAATATTTCCAGAGGATCTTTTGTTTTAAGGCCCATGGTATCGCGGATTTCTTTGGGAAGAACAAATCTTCCAAGGGTATCTATAGGTCTTACAACTCCGGTTGATCTCATAATAAAATTCTCCTTGAATATTTATATTAATGGATTAATAATAACATAAATAAAAATAATTGTCAACCGTAAAATGTAAATTAATGGTAATTTTTACATAAAAATATCAAAATAGGAAATAAAAGCATCGAAAAAGGGAGATAAATGCTTACTTGTGAAAATAAATAATGGAATAAATTGTGATAATATGCGAAAATGCAGATGCTATATGGACTAAATGTTAAACAAATGTAAATAATGAAAATTCTTGGAATTTTTTTGGGAAAGCTATTGATTTTTTTTAAGAGATGTGATAGAATAGCGGAGCTTGATGTGCGATGAAGCGGAAGGTTGCTGCGAAGAGCAGGTAATTTCCGTGGAGTATGTCCGAACAATCGGGCGAACAAAGTATTTTTAGCACCAAGCCAGGCGACGTTTTACCCGGAATTTTGCACAGACCCATGCGAGATATCCGGATTTTAAAAAGGTGAAAAAAGAAACGCCCGGCAAAGTGTTAAAATCCACGCCCCAGTTATTTCATTCTGATAAGGAGGCAAACAAAGTGGCAGAAATCAAGAAAATGAGAATCAGACTCAAGAGCTATGATCATACACTTATCGATCAGGCTGCATCGAAGATAGTTGATGCTGCAACCAGAAACGGTGCAACAGTATCAGGACCTATCCCGCTCCCCACAGAGAAGGAGATTACAACAATCCTTCGTGCGGTACACAAATATAAGGATAGCCGTGAACAGTTTGAGCTGAGAACACACAAGAGACTCATCGACATCGTAAAGCCCACACAGAAGACAGTGGATGCTATATCGAGTCTCGAACTTCCCGCCGGTGTTGAGATCGAGGTTAAGATCTAAGTCTTAAACTTCTGACCAAAGCGACAGAAAGTTTTATGTCATGTTGACATCTGAAAATACCTAAGATGCCAACCAATAACTAAAACAGGAGGAAACAAAAATGAAAAAAGGTATCATCGGAAAGAAAATCGGAATGACACAGATTTTCGACGATAACGGAAATGCGATCCCCGTAACAGTGATCGAAGCGGGTCCCTGTGCAGTGACACAGATTAAAACAAAAGAGAATGATGGCTATGAGGCTATTCAGCTCGGATTTATGTCCATTGAGGATAAGAAGGTAACAAAGCCTCTCAAGGGACACTTTGCATCAAAAGGAGTTGCTGCAAAGAAGCATCTTAAGGAGTTCCGTCTTGAGGATATCTCCGGTTACAGTATTGGCGATACCGTTGCCGCTGACATTTTTGCAGCAGGTGAAAAGGTCGACATTACCGGAATTACAAAGGGACACGGTTACACAGGTGCGATCAAGAGATGGAATCTTCACAAGCTTCGTATGACACACGGTGTTGGACCTGTACATCGTCAGTCAGGATCTATGGGTGTTATCGACCCTGCGAGAATCTTCAAAAACAAGAAGATGGCAGGTCAGTGGGGTAATGAACAGGTAACAGTTCTTAACCTTGAAGTGGCAAAGATCGATGCGGAAAAGAATCTCATCGCTGTAAAGGGAGCAGTTCCCGGAGCACGCGGCGGAATCGTATTCATCCGCAATACAGTTAAAGCATAACGGAAGGAGGAAATATCGATGCCTAATTTGAAAGTTGTTAATATGGCGGGCGAAGAGGTTGGAAGCATTGAGCTTTCTGACAAAGTATTCGGCGCTGAAGTAAACGGTGCGGTACTTCACTCCGCAGTAAGAGCATATCTGATGAACCAGAGACAGGGTACACAGTCCACTCTTACACGTACAGAGGTTTCCGGAGGCGGAAAGAAGCCTTGGAGACAGAAGGGAACAGGTAGAGCAAGACAGGGTTCAACAAGAGCTCCTCAGTGGACACACGGTGGTGTAGCTCTCGGACCTAAGCCCAGACTTTACAAGGTTTCTCTTAACAAGAAGACAAAGAGAATCGCAATGCAGAGCGCACTTTCTTCTAAGGTAGCTGCAGGCGAGATGATCGTTGTTGATGCTATCACAGCAACAGAATACAAGACAAAGCCCATGGCAGCAATGCTTCAGGCTATCGGCGCAGAAGGAAAGTCACTTGTAGTTCTTTCCAGTGTGGATGCAATGGTAATCAAGAGCCTTGCAAATATCCCCGGTGTTAAGACAGCACAGGTAAATACTATCAACGTATATGACATCCTCAACTGCAAGAAGCTCGTTGTTGTATCAGCAGCAGCACAGAAGATCGAGGAGGTATATGCATAATGAAGAACTTTCACGATATAATCATTGCTCCTGTAATCACAGAAGCAAGCATGGACAAGATTGCTGATAAGAAATATACCTTCGAAGTTCAGAAGGATGCAACAAAGCCTGAGATCGCAGAAGCAGTAGAAAAGGCGTTCGGCGTTAAGGTAGCAGTTGTAAACACAATGATTATGAAGAGTAAACCCAAGAGACGCGGTTATTCCTTTGGATACACATCCGAGTGGAAGAAGGCAGTTGTAACACTTACAGCTGATTCCAAGACAATCGAGTTCTTTGAGGGAATGAACTAAGGAGGGGCGAAAAATGGCAGTTAAGATTTATAAGCCCACTACACCGGGTAGAAGAGGAATGTCTGTTCCTTCTTTTGATGAAGTAACAAAGTCCACTCCCGAAAAGAAACTTCTTACAGTACTTGCTAAGAAGGCCGGAAGAAACAGCTACGGTAGAATCACAGTTCGTCACAGAGGCGGCGGAAACAAGATCAAGTACAGAATTATCGACTTTAAGCGTCAGATCGAAGGACCTGCAAAGGTTATCGGCGTTGAATACGACCCCAACAGAACAGCATACATCGCACTTGTTGAGTACGAGAACGGAACAAGAACATACATCATTGCTCCTGCAGGACTCACAGACGGTGATATCATCGAGAGCGGCGCTAATGCAGATATCAAGATAGGTAACACACTTCCTATTGCCAACATTCCTGTTGGTACACTCATCAACAACATCGAGCTTTATCCCGGTAAGGGCGGACAGCTTGTTCGTTCTGCAGGAACATTTGCTCAGCTTATGGCTAAGGAAAATGGTAAGGCTCAGGTTAGACTTCCTTCCGGAGAGGTTCGTTATGTTCGTCTTGACTGTAAGGCAACAATCGGTCAGATCGGTAACATCGAACACGATACAATCAATGTTGGTAAGGCCGGAAAGACGCGTCACAAGGGCATTCGTCCTACAGTAAGAGGTTCTGTAATGAACCCCTGCGATCACCCTCACGGTGGTGGTGAAGGACGTTCACCCATTGGTCATCCCGGACCGCTTACTCCTTGGGGTAAGCCTGCACTTGGATACAAGACACGTAACAAGAAGGCAAGAACCGAGAAGAACATTGTTAAGCACAGAAACGGTAAATAATTGAAGGAGGCAGCAGATTATGAGCAGAAGCTTAAAAAAAGGTCCTTTTGTTGAAGGCAAGTTGTTCGATCGCATTGAGGCTATGAACAATGCGGGCGAAAAGAGAGTAATCAAGACATGGTCAAGAGCTTCCACAATATTTCCTGAGTTTGTAGGTCACACAATCGCCGTACACGACGGTAAGAAGCACGTTCCGGTATATGTAACAGAAGACATGGTTGGACATAAGCTCGGTGAGTTCGCTCCGACAAGAACTTTCAAGGGACATGCAGGTTCAAAAACATCAAACAACGGTAAATAATTGAATGAATTCGCGTAACAAAGCGAAGGGAGGAAATCAAATGGAAGCTAAGAAGGAAGCAAAAGCAGTCCTTAAATATGCCAGAATATCTCCTCGCAAGGTGAAAATAGTACTCGACCTCATCCGCGGCAAGAACGCAAACGAGGCTATGGGAATTCTCAAGAATACCCGTAAGGCAGCGTCCGAGTATCTGATCAAACTTCTGGCGTCAGCAATTGCAAATGCTGAGACAAACCATGAAATGGATGTCAATAAACTTTATGTATCTGAGTGCTTTGTATGCCCCGGCCCCACTCTCAAGAGAATGATGCCGAGAGCAAGAGGAAGCGCAGATCGTATTCTTAAAAGAACAAGCCACGTAACAATCAAGGTGGCTGAAAAGGAAGACTAAGAAAGGGAGGTTAAGTCAATATGGGACAGAAAGTTAATCCGCACGGACTTCGCGTCGGAGTAATCAAGAACTGGGATTCCAGATGGTTTGCGTCTGACGAAACCTTCGGAGATATCTTGGTATCCGACTACAA
The DNA here is from genome assembly GCA_045629725.1 of Eubacteriales bacterium. Lineage (GTDB taxonomy): Bacteria > Bacillota > Clostridia > Oscillospirales > CAG-272 > SIG714. The sequence continues at coordinate 15,258 of JAZQRT010000096.1, forward strand.
TATAAGAAAGTACCTGAAGACAAAGCTTCAGGAAGCAGGCGTTCCCAAGATCGAGATCGAGAGAGATAAGAACAGAGTTAAGGTATTTATCTACTCCGCAAAGCCCGGTATGGTAATCGGAAGAATTTCCGATAAGAACGCACAGGCAGGCGAGGCTAAGAAGCCTGATGCAATCGAAGGACTCCGCAAGGAGCTTGAGAAGATCGCAGGCAAGCCTGTATCAATCAGTGTAATCGAGATCAGAAACCCTGATATGAACGCTCAGCTCGTTGCTGAGAACATCGCTCTCTCTCTTGAGAAGAGAACATCCTTCCGTCGTGCAATGAAGCTTGCTATCAGCAGAACAATGCGCGCAGGAGCAAAGGGAATCAAGGTTACAGTATCAGGCCGTCTCGGCGGTGCTGAAATCGCAAGAAGCGAACACTACCATGAAGGAACAATTCCGCTTCAGACAATCAGAGCTGACATTGAGTACGGCTTCTGGGAAGCAAACACCACATACGGTAAGATCGGTGTTAAGGTTTGGATCTTCAAGGGAGAGGTTCTTCCCAACGTAAAGAAGAACTTCACAACAATCAAGCCCAAGGAAATGGCTCCCAGAAACGACCGCAGAAACGACCGCCGCGGCGATCGCAGAAACGGTGACCGCAGACAGGGTGACCGTAGACAGGGCAACCGTCCTTTCCAGGGTGAAAGAAAGCCCTTTAACAAGGAAGGAGGCAACAAATAATGTTAATGCCTAAGAGAGTAAAGTTCCGCAGAGTACAGCGCGGACGCCTTAAGGGTAAGGCACTTAGAGGCAACGAAGTAACAAGAGGTCTTTACGGTCTTGTTGCTCTCGAGCCCGCATGGATTACAAGCAATCAGATAGAAGCAGCCCGTATCGCGATGACACGTTACATCAAGCGTGGCGGTAAGGTATGGATCAACATTTTCCCCGATAAGCCTATCACTGAGAAGCCTGCTGAAACTCGAATGGGTTCCGGTAAGGGTTCACCCGAATACTGGGTAGCAGTAGTTAAGCCCGGCAGAGTAATGTTTGAGTTGAACGGTGTAGCACCCGACGTAGCAAGAGAGGCTATGCGTCTTGCATCTCACAAGCTTCCTATCAAGTGTAAGTTTGTTGAAAAGACAGTCAGTGAGGAGGAATAAGCAGTGAAAGCAAACGAACTCAGAGCAATGACTCAGGAAGAGCTTAACAGCAAGCTCGCAGAACTTAAAAAAGAGCTGTTCAACCTCCGTTTTCAGCACGCGATCAATCAGCTTGAAAACCCTCACAAGATTGAGGAAGTTAAGAGAGACATCGCTCGCGTAATGACTATTCTTCATGAGAAGAATGCTTAATTTCGGGAAGGAGAAACAGTCATGAATAATACAGAACGTAACCTCCGTAAGACAAGAGTTGGTAAGGTTGTAAGCAACAAGATGGATAAGACCATCGTTGTAGCAATCGCAGACATGGTTAAGCACCCTCTTTACGGAAAGGTAATCAAGAGAACAATCAAAATTCACGCACATGATGAGAACAATGAGTGCAACATCGGCGATAAGGTAATGGTTATGGAAACAAGACCCCTTTCCGCAACAAAGAGATGGAGACTCGTTGAGATCATCGAAAAGGCTAAATAATAGTAGATACGACAAAGCCCGTATCGAAGAAGGAGGATTAGCAAAGTGATTCAGCAGCAGACATATTTGAAGGTCGCTGACAACACAGGTGCAAAGGAAGTAATGTGCATCCGTGTTCTTGGCGGCACAGGCAGAAGATATGCCAACATCGGCGACGTTATCGTATGCACAGTTAAGAAGGCTGCACCCGGCGGACAGGTAAAGAAGGGTGAAGTTGTTAAGGCTGTTGTAGTAAGAACTGTAAAGGGACTCCGCCGTGCAGACGGTTCCACAATCAAGTTCGATGATAACGCAGCAGTAATCATCAAGGAAGATAAGAACCCCAGAGGTACAAGAATTTTTGGACCTGTGGCAAGAGAGCTTCGTGAGAAGGATTACCTTAAGATCCTTTCTCTCGCTCCCGAAGTACTTTAAGGAGGTAATGAAAAATGTTTATAAAGACAGGTGATACAGTTATTCTCCGTACAGGTGATTTCGGCGACAAGTTCGAAAAGGGTAAGGATGGAAAGAAGACCCTTAAAACAGGAAAGGTTATCGCAACTTCTCCCGAAGAAGGTAAGGTAATCGTTCAGGGAATGAACATCGTTTCCAAGCATCAGAAGGCAAGAAGACAGGGCGAACAGAGCCAGATCCTTAAGGTAGAAAGCGCAGTTTACGCTTCTAAGGTTCAGCTTTACTGCCCCAAGTGCGAAAAGGGTGTTCGTACACACATCGAAGTAGTAGATGGCAAGAAGATCCGCGTATGCTCCGGCAAGAACTGCGGACACAAATTTGACTGAGGAGGTAGCAGAAGATGGCAAGACTTAAGGAATTCTATAAGGCTGACGTCGCTCCCGCCCTCATGAAAAAGTATGAGTACAAGAGCGTAATGCAGATCCCCAAGATCGACAAGGTTGTAATCAACGTCGGTGTTGGCGACGCTAAGGAAAATGCCAAGGCGATCGATAACGTAATCAACGATATCACACTTATTACAGGACAGAAGGCAGTTCCCACATATGCAAGAAAGTCCGTTGCGAACTTCAAGCTCAGAGAAGGAATGAAGATCGGTGTTAAGGTAACACTCAGTGGCGAGACAATGTACGAGTTCCTCGACAAACTCTTCAATTTCGCTCTTCCCAGAGTTCGTGACTTCAAGGGTATCAACCCCAATGCTTTCGACGGCAGAGGAAACTACTCTCTCGGACTTAAGGAACAGCTTATATTCCCCGAAATCGAGTACGATAAGATCGAAAAAATTCGCGGAATGGATATCGCAATCGCAACAACTGCAAACACAGACGAAGAAGCACGTGAGCTTCTCAAGCTCATGGGCGCTCCGTTCGCGAAATAAGGAGGTAGTACGAAATGGCAAAGAAGGCTATGATTCTCAAGCAGCAGAAACCCCAGAAGTACTCCACTCGCGAGTATAACAGATGCAAGATCTGCGGACGTCCCCACGCATACATGCGTAAGTACGGTATCTGCCGTATCTGCTTCAGAGAGCTCGCATCCAAGGGCGAGATCCCCGGAGTAAAGAAGGCTTCTTGGTAATATACAGGAAGTAAAAATAAAAGAAAGATTTATAAAAAAAATAAATCTCCAACTGCCGATAGGAAATCAATAATTTAACCATCGGCATGCAGCCGTCAAATTCGCCGAGGGCATCTGTGAATGATGTCCGAGGGAGCTTGACTCCAACGGCGCCGTGATGGCAGCAAGAGATATAACTTGCATAAAGGAGGATAAAAATATGCAAATTTCAGATGTAATTGCGGATATGCTCACAAGAATCCGTAATGCGAACAACGCAAAGCACGAGACAGTTGATGTTCCCGCTTCCAACATGAAGAAGGCAATTGCTGATATTCTTGTTGAGGAAGGATATATCAAGGGATATCAGATCGTTGAGGGCAACGGCAATCAGGGAATTATCAGAATCACCCTGAAGTACAATGGCAAGCAGAAGGTTATTCAGGGACTCCGCAGAGTTTCTAAGCCCGGTCTCAGAATCTACTCCAACTGCGAGGATATGCCTAAGGTTATGAACGGTCTCGGAATTGCGATCGTATCTACATCAAAGGGTATCATGACTGACAAGAAGGCAAGAAAAGCAAACGTTGGCGGCGAAATTCTCGCTTTCGTATGGTAATTGAAGGGAAGGTAAAGAACGATGTCAAGAATTGGTAGAGCGTTAATTACAGTTCCCGCAGGTGTAACAGTTGATGTTGCAGCAGGAAATCTTGTTACAGTCAAGGGACCTAAGGGAACACTGGTTCAGAAGATGCACCAGAACATGATCATCACAGTTGATGGCGCAACAGTAAAGGTTGAGCGTCCCAATGATGAGAAGGAAAACAAAGCACTTCACGGACTTACTCGTACACTCGTAAACAACATGGTAGTTGGTGTATCTCAGGGTTACAGCAAGACACTTGAGATCGTAGGTGTTGGTTACAAGGCTGCTAAGGCAGGCAAGTCACTTAATCTTTCACTTGGATTCTCACACGGAATCACATTTGAAGAGGGTGACGGAATTACATTCGAAGTACCCAACCCCACAACTGTTATTGTAAGTGGTACAGATAAGCAGAAGGTTGGACAGATAGCTGCTCAGATCCGCGAAAAGAGACCTCCGGAACCTTACCATGGTAAGGGAGTTAAGTACTCCACTGAGGTTGTTCGTCGTAAGGCATCCAAGAAGAGCGGTAAATAAAGAAAGGAGTGGATTTGCATGGTATCAAGAAAGGACTCTAACGCACAGCGTCTTAAGAGACATAAGAGAGTCAGAGCAAAAATATCCGGAACAGCAGAAAGACCCCGTCTTTGCGTATATCGTTCTGAGCGTCACATTTCAGCTCAGGTTATCGATGATGTTGCCGGAGTAACATTGGTTTCCGCAACCACCCAAGAGAGCGGATTTGAAGGCAACGGCTCTAACAAGGCTGCAGCTAAGAAGATAGGAGCGCTTGTTGCTGAGCGCGCAATAGCTAAGGGAATCACCGAGGTTGTATTTGACCGTGGCGGATATCTCTATCACGGACGTGTACATGAGCTTGCTGAAGGAGCTCGTGAGGGCGGACTCAAGTTCTAATCAGGAGGAATAACATGGCTAATAAAATCAGACCCGAAGAATTGGGTGAACTTCAAGAAATACTTGTTGGCGTAAACCGTGTTTCCAAAACTGTAAAGGGCGGTCGTATAGCTCGTTTCGCGGCTATTATGGTAGTTGGTGACGGTAACGGTCATGTCGGTTACGGACTTGGAAAGGCAGCAGAAGTTCCGGACGCTATCCGCAAGGGTATCGAGGACGCCAAGAAAAATATGATCAAGGTATCTATGAAGGGAGATACAATCCCTCACGAGATCACAGGTGTATATGGAGCAGGTAAGGTTCTTCTTAAGCCTGCACCCGAAGGTACAGGTATTATCGCCGGTGCGACAGTACGTAAGGTTGTTCAGATGGCTGGTATCAAGAACATCAGAACAAAGTGCCTCCGTTCAAGCAACCCCACAAACGTAGTTAAGGCTACATTTGAGGGACTCAAGGCTCTCCGCACAGCAGAAGAAGTTGCTGCTACACGTGGTAAGAGCGTAGAAGAAATTCACTGAGGAGGATGTATAAAATGGTAAAGGTAACACTTGTAAAGAGCCTCATCGGTACAATCCCTGCTCAGAAAGCAACAGCAGCGTCACTTGGACTTCGCAAGATCGGCGACTTCATCATACATGAAGACAACGCAGTTCTCGCAGGTAAAGTGAGAGTTATATCCCACCTTGTTAAGGTGGAAAAAGCCGGCGAGTAATTGCAAACCGGATAATAGTCTAAAGGAGGAAAAAAAATGAAGCTCCATGAACTTTCACCGGCTCCCGGTTCTGTTACTCCCGCATGGCGTAAGGGTAGAGGACCCGGATCAGGCAATGGAAAAACAGCCGGAAAGGGCCACAAAGGTCAGAATGCACGTTCTGGCGGCGGTGTTCGTCCCGGATTTGAGGGCGGTCAGCTTCCGCTTTACAGAAGACTTCCTAAGAGAGGATTCAATAATAAGTTTGCAACAGTTTACTCCATCGTAAACGTTGAAACACTTAACGAATGCTTCGAGGACGGTGCAGTAGTAGATCTCGAAACACTTGTAGAGAACGGTATCATCCGTAAGGAAAACGACGGACTTAAGGTTCTCGGTAATGGTGAAATTACTAAAAAGCTTACTGTCAAGGCTAAGGTCTTTTCAGCAACCGCTAAAGAAAAGATTGAAGCGGCGGGCGGAAAGACTGAGGTGATCTAAGTTGAAGAAGGTACTTGCAACGATAGCAAATGTTTGGAGTGTTAAGGATCTCCGCCAGAAGATCCTCTTCACAGCATTTATCCTTGTACTTTACAGATTAGGAGCGCAGATTCCGCTTCCCTATATCGATTCAAACGCGATCTCCCAGTATTTCAAGAGCGCAAGCGGCTCAATCTTCGGATATCTTAACATGATATCCGGTTCTGCACTCAGCAGAGCAACACTTTTCGCACTTTCAATCTCTCCTTACATCACATCATCAATCGTAATGCAGCTCCTCGGCGTTGCATTCCCCAAGCTTGGTGAGATGGCAAAGGAAGAGGGCGGAAAGGAAAAAATGACAAAGTACACCCGTTATCTCACAGTTGGTCTTGCACTTGTAACTGCATTTGGTTACTATATGTGGATCAAGAATCAGGGATGGCTCCTCTCCGGTAACGAAGATGTATTTACAGCTATTGTAATCATTATTTGTTACTGTGCAGGTGCTGCTCTCATCATGTGGATGGGTGAAAAGATCAACGAACGCGGAATCGGAAACGGTATTTCAATGATCCTTTTTGCGAATATCGTATCTGGCGGATTTACATCAGTCAGCGGTCTTTGGGATACACTCACTAACGGAAATTGGTGGGGTCCTGTGATCACAGTTGTAGGTCTTGCAATTGCACTCGCAATGATCTGGTTCATGGTTTACGTGTCAGATTCAGAGCGTAGAATTCCCGTTCAGTATGCAAAGAGAGTTGTTGGTAGAAAAATGTACGGAGGACAGAGCTCTGTTCTTCCCATGAAGATAAACATGTCCGGTGTAATGCCCATAATCTTCGCAAGCTCTATCATTTCAATTCCTGCAACAATCGCTATGATGGCAGGACAGACAAGCGCTGATACTGCTACAGGCGCATGGAAAGTTATTCTTACACTTTTCGGAACAGATTCATTTGTATATCTTGTTCTTTATATACTTCTTCTGTTCTTGTTTGCTTACTTCTATATCGGTATCTCCTTTGATCCTATTGAAGTATCCAACAATCTCAAGAAGAATGGCGGATTCGTTCCCGGTATCAGACCCGGTAGACCTACATCCGACTATATCAGAAAGATCCTTAACAGAGTTACACTCATCGGTGCAACATTCCTTGCAATCATTTCCGGTGTACCGCTTCTTGTTAACTGTGTTGCATCACTCTTTAACGTAACAGCTCTTAATGCTATCGCGTTCGGTGGTTCATCACTTCTTATCGTGATCGGTATCTGCCTTGAAACAGCAAGAGAAATCGAAGCTCAGATGACAATGCGTAACTTCAAGGGATTCCTTGACTGATAAGGAAACAGATAAAGTTAATCTTCATACTACTCCGCGGAACCTTGGTTCCCTGAGTGGTGTGGGGATATAATGAGGTAACTGAAATGAATATAATTTTTCTCGGAGCACCCGGAGCGGGAAAGGGAACACAGGCTGATAAGGTCAGTGCAAATTACTCAATCCCCACAATATCAACAGGTGCAATTATAAGAGATGCAATTAAAAATGGCACACCCATGGGAACTGCAGCTAAGCAGTATACTGAAAAGGGTGCCCTCGTACCCGATGAGGTTGTGATCGGAATCATCAAAGAGCGTCTTGCAGAAGATGATTGCAACAACGGATTTATCCTTGACGAATTCCCCAGAACCATTCCTCAGGCGAAAGCTCTTGATGAAATGGGAGTAAGGGTTGACGTTGCACTCAGCATCGAGGTAAGGGACGAAGCAATCGTAGAGCGTATGAGCGGAAGACGCGTATGCGATAAATGCGGTGCTTCTTATCACACAAAATACAATCCCTCAAAGGACGGCGTAACATGCGACAAGGATGGAACAACACTTACACTTCGTAAGGATGATGCTCCCGAGGTCGTGCTCAGCCGCCTTGAGACATATCACGCGCAGACAGAACCCATCAAGGAATACTACGCTGCCTGCGGAAAACTCAAAACAGTTGACGGAGAGAATGATGTTGCCAATATCACAAAGGCAATAATCACGATCCTCGACGAGATTGGCAGATAATATGATTCAACTGAAAACCGAAGCACAGATACGTGAGATGAAGCTTGCAGGTAGGATCACAGGAGAAGCGCTTGCCCTTGCAGGTGAGCATATAAAGCCCGGAGTCACTACCAAGCATATTGATGATATCGTAAGAAATCATATAGAAAGATGCGGAGCAAAGCCGTCCTTCTTAGGATATGGCGGGTTTCCGGGATCGGCTTGTATCAGTATAAACAATGAAGTAATTCATGGAATACCGAGTAAATCAAGGATTATACAGGATGGAGATATCGTCAAGGTTGACGTAGGAGCATATATCCACGGATATCATGGAGATAGCGCAAATACCTTTGCCTGCGGAAATATTTCCGATGAGGCAAAAAGATTGATAGAGGCAACCAAAGAAAGCTTTTATCGAGGAGTTGCAAACGCTATGGTCGGAAAACGGTTGGGTGATATCGGCTCGGCTGTTGAGGAATATAATAAAAGCTGCGGATTCAGTGTAGTAAGAGAATTTGTAGGTCATGGAATCGGAAGAGAGCTTCATGAAGATCCCAATGTTCCCAATTACGGAACTGCGGGCAGAGGCATCAGGCTTCTCAAGGGAATGACGTTGGCAATTGAGCCAATGGTATGTGAAAAGGAATCCAAGGTAAGGGTGCTGTCCGATAAATGGACGGTGGTAACCTGTGATGGAGGACTTTCGGCTCATTATGAGCATACTGTAGCCATAACCGAAGAAGGACCGATCTTGCTTACAAAGATTGATTAACAGTCGATGATAATTCTATCAAAACACCGGTTGGAAATGTAAATTGTTTAGTGTGTGTGAGAACTTTTTATATCTCAAACAAGTGTTGCATAGTAGGATCGATAAACCAAAGAAGAGAAGATGCTTTCTTGCGGCTGTATAAAGAAAGCAAAGATTTAAGATTTATTGATGATAGGATAGAACGGAGGGATTATTCTGCCAAAGGATGATGTAATTGAATTTGAAGGTGTCGTACTTGAGGCATTGCCAAATGCGAACTTCAAGGTAAAGCTTCCCAACGGTCATATAGTGACGGCACATATAGCGGGAAAGCTTAGAATGAACTATATTTGGGTACTCCCCGGTGATAAAGTTAAGGTAGAGGTTTCGATATACGACCTCACAAAGGGCAGAATCACATGGAGAGGCAAATAAAAGAAAGGGCTGGTAAATAACTATGAAGGTTAAACCGTCAGTAAAGAAGATTTGCGAAAAGTGCAAAATCATTAAGCGTAAAGGCAAAGTAATGGTTATCTGCGAGAACCCTAAGCACAAGCAGAAGCAGGGTTAAGCATTAACCACGGATAAAATCAGAAGGAGAAATAAATTATGGCTCGTATAGCTGGTGTAGATATCCCCAATTCCAAAAGAGTTGAGATCGCACTTACTTATATCTACGGAATTGGTAGAAAGAGTGCAAATGACATTCTCGCAGTATGCGGAATTGACCCCGACAAGCGCGCTAAGGATCTTACAGAGGAAGATATTTCCAAACTTCGTGATGAGATCGAAGCAAACTACACAGTAGAGGGTGACCTCAGACGTGATGTAGCGCTCAACATCAAGAGAATGGTTGAAATTAACTGCTACCGCGGAATTAGACACAGAAAAGGTCTTCCCGTTCGCGGACAGAGAACAAAGACAAACGCAAGAACTCGTAAGGGTCCTGCGAAGACAATCGCAAACAAGAAGAAGTAAAGGAGAGATTAAGGCAGATGGCTAAGCAGACGAAAAAAGTAATCAGAAAGCGTCGTGAGCGCAAGAACGTCGAAAAGGGCGCAGCTCACATCTCTTCCACTTATAACAACACAATAGTTACTATCACAGATACAGAGGGTAACGCAATTTCTTGGGCAACAGCCGGTGGAATGGGCTTTAAGGGTTCAAGAAAGTCAACTGCATACGCAGCTCAGACTGCAGCTGAAGAAGCAGCAAAGAAGGCAGTTGATCACGGCATGAAGACTGTTGAAGTATTTGTTAAGGGACCCGGACCCGGACGTGAATCCGCGATCCGTGCACTCCAGACAGCAGGACTCAACATCACACTTATCAAGGATGTAACTCCCGTTCCCCATAACGGATGCAGACCGCCCAAGAGAAGACGTGTCTGATTGAATTTATAAGGAGGAATTAAGCACTATGGCAAGATATACAGGCCCCGCGTGCAGACTGTGCCGCAGAGAAGGAAGAAAGCTTTATCTTAAGGGTGAGCGTTGCCTTTCCGGCAAGTGCGCTCTTGACCGCAGAAACACAGCTCCCGGACAGCACGGTGCACACAAGGTAAACAAGGCAAACGAATATAGACTTCAGCTTCGTGAGAAGCAGACTGCAAAGAGATACTACGGAGTACAGGAAAAGCAGTTCCGTACTTATTTCGAAAAGGCAGATAACACAGCAGGAGTAACAGGTGAGAACCTTCTCAGCTTGCTCGAGCGCCGTCTTGACAACGTTGTGTACAAGATGGGTATGGCAGAAAGCCGCAAGGAAGCACGCCAGCTCATTCGTCACGCACATTTCCGTCTCAACGGCAAAAAGGTAACAATCCCTTCAATCATTGTTAAGGTTGGCGACGTTGTTTGCGTAAAGGAAGAAAGCAAGACATCTGAAAAGATCAAGGCTCTTCTTGAAAACATGCAGACAAAGGTAACACCTAAGTGGCTTGAGCTTGATGCAGCAAACGCATCAGTTAAGGTTGTTGCAGTTCCCGAGAGAAGCGATGTAGACTTCGAGTTCAACGAGCAGCTTATCGTTGAGTTGTACTCCAAGTAATACCTCCCAGCAAAAGCAAATTGTATGCCTCGGCTATGACCGGGGCAAGGCCTCGGCTTGACCGAGCCCAAATAAACAAGGAGGAAAATTGAATGATTGAGATAGAGAAGCCCAATATAACAACAACAGAAGTTAGCGAAGACGGATCAAAGGCTACGTTTGTGGTTGAACCTCTTGAGCGCGGATACGGAACAACTCTTGGCAATTCACTTCGCAGAATACTTATGAGTTCTATTCCCGGTGTTGCGGTAATATCCATCAAGATTGATGGTGTTGTTCATGAAATTTCGGACATTCCCGGAGTTAAGGAAGACGTAACAGAGATAGTACTCAATGTAAAGGGTATCACAGCAAAGCTCTTTTGTGAGGAGAGAAAGACTGTTGTTATTGATATGACGGGACCGGCGGAAGTAACAGCCGGCAGCATAAAGCCGGATGCGGATATTGAGATACTCAATCCTGATCTGCATATAGCAACTCTTTCGGAAAATACTCGTTTTTATATGGAGCTTACATTTGAGCATGGTCGCGGATATGTTTCTCAGGAAAAGAACAAGCAGAACAATCAGGCGGCTCTTGGAGTTATCTATACAGATTCCATCTACACACCTGTTAACAGTGCAAACTATAAGGTTGAAAACACAAGAGTTGGAAACAGCATAGATTATGATAAGCTCATCATGGATGTAAGCACAGATGGAACGATTACAGCTCAGCAGTCATTGTCGCTCGCAGCCAAGATTCTCAATGATCATCTCAACCTGTTTGTAAATCTCTCAGATGATGCAAGCAAGACAGATATTCTGGTTGAGAGACAGGAGACAATCAAAGAAAAAGTTCTTGAGATGACTATCGAGGAACTTGACATGTCTGTAAGAAGCTTTAATTGCTTGAAGCGTGCAGGCATTGATACAGTAGAGGACCTCACCAAGAAGACCGAAGCAGATATGATCAAGGTTAGAAATCTTGGTAAGAAGTCACTCGAAGAAGTAATCCAGAAGCTTCGTTCACTCGGTTTGGATCTGAAGCGCGAGGATGAATAATCACAAATAACAGAAGCGGTTTAGAACCGTGAAAGCTTTTCGTAAAATAAAAGAGAATTTTTTCAACAAGTAAAAATAAAGCAAGAGGAGGAACCTGAAGATGCCGGGAACCAGAAAACTCGGAAGACCCACAGCACACAGAAAGGCTATGCTCAGAGGCATGGTAACTTATCTGTTGGAGAATGGCTCAATTGAGACAACTCTCACAAGAGCAAAGGAAGTTCGTGCGCTTACCGAGAAGATGATAACAATTGGAAAGAAGAATACACTTGCAGCACGTCGTGAAGCACTTGAATTCATCACATCCAAGGACGTAGTAACAAAGTTGTTCAATGTTATAGCACCCAGCTACGAGGATAGAAACGGTGGTTACACCGTAATATACAAGCTCGGACCCCGTCGCGGCGACGGAGCTGAGATGGCTGTTATTAAGCTTGTAACAGAGGAGACAAAGACAGAAGCTGCTGAGGAAACAAAAGCAGAATAAGCTTCCGATAACTTAAAATAAAGGGATGACGGTCTCTCGTTGTCCCTTTTGAATTTTTTAAAATCACCTAAAAAAACAAAGTAAATTTAACACTTTTTTACTTTTATTGGTGTTAAAATCACTTAAATATTAAAAAAATGTAAAAAAACTGTTGACAAATCGAATATAATGTAGTATAATAAACCATCTTGTTTTAAGATTAGGAGCATTTGATAAACATAAGTTATAATTTGGATATCTGGCTTTCACATTTAGCAAATAGTCGGAATTTTTGCAGAGGCAAATATTAAAGAATTTGGATATTTCGGCGGTTTGCATCGGCAGACTGCTGTTTTTTATCATAATCAAAATTTTATTTTCTTAAGGAGAATACAAAAATGAAAAGATTTTTAGCAGTTGTACTTGCAGCTCTTATGCTCGTAAGTGCATTGGCGCTCACATCCTGCCAGACCACAACAGACGGTTGGGAAAAGGATGGAGAAGGTGATATCGTTATCAAGATCGGCGGTATCGGACCCCTCACAGGCGATTACGCAAGCTACGGTGTGTCCGTTAAGAACGGTGCAACACTTGCAATTGATGAGATCAACGCAGCTAAGGTTATTCCCGGAGTAAAGTTCCAGCTTCTTTTCCAGGACTCTGAGGCTGATAGCGCAAAGGCAGTTTCTGCTTTTGGTAAGCTCGTTGACGATGGTATGGACGTTTCTCTCGGCGGAGTTCTTTCCGGTGAGACAAGTGATATCGTTAAGGCTTCTGCAGAGACAGGAATGCTCGTTCTTACACCTACAGCATCCGCTCTTAACTGCATTGGCGAGCCCAACGCATTCCGTGTATGCTTCAACGACCCCCAGCAGGGTGAAGTAGCAGCTCAGAAGATCAAGGAATTCGGTCTTGCAACAAAGGTTGCACTTTTCTACGACAACGGAAGCGACTATAGTATCGGTAACATTAATACATTCAAGGCAAAGGCTACTGAGCTTGGTCTTGAGATCGTAACAGAGCAGACATACTCTGAAAAGTCCAACACAGACTTCTCAACACAGATTACAGCAATCAAGAACTCCGGTGCAGAGCTTGTGTTCATGCCTATTTACTACAGCGATGCAGCTAAGTTCCTCCGTCAGGCAAAGTCATCTGAACTTAACACAGTATTCTTCGGTGTTGATGGTCTTGACGGCGTTATCGCAGAGTGCGGTACAGCTAACAAGGCTGACTGTGAGGACGTTATCCTTATGACTCCTTTCTATGCTGATTCTGCAGAAGCTAACATCAAGGGCTTTGTAGATGCATATAAGGACAGATTTGATGCAACTCCCGACCAGTTCGCAGCTGACGGATACGATGCAGTAAAGATCATCGTTGAAGCTATCACATCTGCAGGATATACTTCTGCTGACGCTATCGAAGCTGCTACAACAGCAGATTTCAATGCAGCTCTTATTTCCGCTATGGTAAGAATCAACGTAACAGGTGTTACAGGCACAATGCAGTGGTCTTCCACAGGCGAAACAACAAAGAGCCCTCTTATTCTTCAGATCAAGGACGGCAAGTACGTTGAGTACAAGGTTGCAACAGCTGAATAATAAAACATAATCATAAAAGTTACCACCGTCGAAGATTCAAAGATCTTCGACGGTGAAAATGGGAATGACAGAAGCGCATTGACCGATGTAAAATGTGCATGCCATTCCCAAAATTGCGCTAAAGATCAAAAGAAAGGTATTCATTTGCCGCAAAAGCAGTGAAGGCGAAAATCATGACTTTATTTTTAGAAACGATAATCCAAGGAATAAGCCTTGGAAGCATCTATGCTTTGATAGCTTTGGGATATACGATGGTTTACGGTATAGCAAAGATGCTTAATTTTGCCCACGGTGATATTATCATGGTAGGCGCATATGTAATATATACAACGGTTTCAATGGCAACACTCCCCGCATGGATCGGAGTTATCATATCAATTGTTTTTTGTTCATTACTTGGAATTACCATTGAATTTTTGGCATACAAGCCTTTGCGCGGTGCACCCTCGCTTAACGTTCTTATCACAGCGATAGGTGTAAGCTATTTACTTCAGAACCTTGCACTGCTTATTTTTGGCGGAAACCAAAAGTCGGTTCCCGTACCGAATATGTCCTTTTTAAACCTTAAGCTCGGTTCTACTTTTACTGTTGCAGGTGAAACTGTATTTACCATACTTTTGACAGTTGTGCTCATGGTGGCGCTTACTTTGTTTATTAATAAAACAAAGCTTGGTAAGGCGATGCGAGCTGTTTCCGAGGATAGAGATGCGGCTCAGCTTATGGGTATTAACGTAAACAGAACTATTTCCGTAACATTTGCTATCGGTTCTGCACTTGCTGCATTTGCCAGCCTTTGTTATGGAATGAACTATGCTTATATCAAGCCTACAACAGGATCAATGCCCGGTATCAAAGCCTTTACCGCTGCGGTATTCGGAGGTATCGGATCGATCTCAGGTGCGATGTTCGGCGGATTCCTTATGGGTATTTTTGAAAAACTTGCATCGGCGTATATATCTACCCAGCTTACAGATGCTATTGTGTTCTCAGTACTTATTGTAATGCTGGTAGTCCGTCCTACCGGTCTTCTTGGTAAAAAGTTGAATGAAAAGGTGTGATGAAATGAAAAAGCTTTTAAATAAAATTAAGACAAATAAAAGAGATGCCATCACACTTGCAATAGTTTTCGGTATCTACATATTCTTTTTTGCTATGGTATTTTCGGGAGCAGCTTCCAATCAGTTGAAGTCAATGATAATCCCAATCTCATATAACATAATCCTTGCAGTTTCCTTAAACCTCATGGTTGGATTTCTCGGAGAGCTTTCCCTCGGACATGCTGCATTTATGTCTGTGGGTGCCTATGCAGGTGCATTTTGCTCAGTTAAGCTTGTAAGTCTTTTTCCCGGTCTTCCGATTGGGGTATACCTTCCCATTGCGATGCTTGTGGGAGGTATTTCGGCTGCTATTGCAGGTATTATTATCGGTATTCCTGCTCTTCGTCTCAGAGGCGACTACCTTGCTATACTTACACTTGCCTTTGGTGAGATCATAAGTAACGTAATTACAAATGTTCCCGCTCTTGGTGCGGCCATAGGTTTCGATACCAGCACGGTAACACCTAAGATCGGAAAGATACAAACACTTCTTCCGTTTGCGGCAGCATCGGTTATCTTAACCACTATACTTATTATCAATTTCGTCAGAAGTAAACACGGACGCGCGATCACTGCTATCAGAGATAACAGAATTGCGGCTGAAGCAAGCGGTATCAACGTTAAATTTTATAGAATTTCCGTTTTTGCGATCTCTGCATTTTTTGCAGGTGTTGCGGGAGTTCTTTACGGACACAATCTTAATCTTATTAAAGCGGCAACGTTTGATTATAACATGTCCATCGAGATACTTGTAATCGTTGTTCTTGGAGGCATGGGCAATTTGACAGGCTCGGTTATTGCGGCGATCATAATGTATATGCTTCCCGAGATTCTTCGCGATTTTGATGCATACCGTATGCTTATTTATTCCGTACTCCTTATCGGAATTATGCTGTTCACATCTGCTCCCGGACTTAAGAATTTCCGAGAAAACATGACTTTTGATAATATTAAGAGTGCTGTTGTGAAAAAAATAAAAAGAAATAAGAAAGGCGGGAAAGAGAAATGAATCCGAACGAAAGAATAATTTCCTCTAATGGAACTGAAATGTTCACACCGCCTTCCAACACACTTCTTCCCACAAGAGATGCGGGAAAGGTTCCGGTTCTTGACGTTAGAGGACTTGGAATCGACTTCGGCGGACTTCGCGCAGTTGATGAATTTACGATTACAGTAGGTCCAACAGAGATAGCAGGTCTTATCGGCCCCAACGGCGCGGGAAAGAC
>JAZQRT010000097.1:0-1729 GCA_045629725.1 Eubacteriales bacterium
AAAACCTTGACTGTTGCTTTTCAAAGATCTATTCCTGTACCCTTGAGGGTAACACCATAATCACCGAAGGCTCCCTTGCAGGAGTTTCAAGACGTCCCTTTTTCAGATATATCCAGACCACTGCCTTCGGAAAAGAGGGAAGCGTGCGCATCAATATAAAAGGAAAGGTCCGCGAGGATACCTTCCTCTTGCCCCGACTTGGAATGGAATTCACCCTCCCCGATGAAAGCGGCGAGTTTTGCTATTTTGCAAACGGCCCCTACGAGAGCTACTGTGATATGTGCCACGCAGGAGCGATGGGTGAGTATACCTCCGATAAGGATAAGGAATACGTAAGCTACGTGTTCCCCCAGGAGCACGGAAATCACACGGGCGCAAAGAAGCTCATAATAGGTGATCTTGAGTTTTCCTCTGATAATTTTGAGTTTTCGGTCCTCCCCTACAGTGCAAAGGAGCTTTACCGGGCATATCATACAAAGGAACTGAAAAAGGACGGCAAGACCCACCTTAGAATAGATTATAAAGTGGCAGGTCTCGGCTCAAACTCCTGCGGCCCTGACCTTGAAAAGAAATATACCTTGTTTGAAAAGGATATAGATTTCACCTTCGAAATAAGACCGAAAAAATGAAGAAACCCGCCAAATGCGGGTTTCAACAATCATGAAACTTGTCAAGATTAATGGACAGAAAGAAGAGTGAAAAAATGATTAGGAACAAAATAACCGATACCGGAATGCAGCCTATCTGAATTGTAATAAAGCTCGATATAGTCAACTATCGTTCGTGATGCTTCCTCGAATGGGAGATGGCTGATATCAGCCATCTCACATTCGAGGGTTTTCCAAAAGCTCTCGATCGGCTGATTGTCGCTCGGCGTACCCGGACGTGACATGCTTTTCCGAAATCCGTTTTCTTCTACCATTTGTTTTGTCTTCTTAGCGGTATATTGGCAGCCTCTGTCGCTGTGGAACACAGCGTTAGCAGGTCGCTGGGGATTTCTTCCGACTGCCATTCTGAATGCATCCTGTACTATCTTCTGTGTCTGGTTTTTTGCTACACTCCATCCAACAATGCGTCTCGTCGCCACATCTATGATTCCGCAAACGTAAACCTTGGTTCTGTAGCATTTCAGTTCGGTTATATCCGAACACCAAAGATAATTTGCCTCTGTTATCCCAAATTTATCTTTGATCAGATTTTCCTCTATATACTGCTGCTCTGTTGGCTTGGGTGCTTTTACTTTGCCGGTTCTGCCGCTTTTGGCTACCAGTCCGTTCTTTTTGAGTATTCTTGCTATACGGTATTCGCTGATATTTATGTCTTTTCCAAGTAATTCCCGACGTATTCGTATCCTTCCGTAATTTCCTTTGTTTCTTTCAAAACAGTTAATGACTGCTTTCTCAAGCTCTTTTTCTTCACTATCCTGCTCTTTCGGAACGCGATAATACTCACTTCTTGACACACCCAACAGCTTGCATACTTCACTCGTTTTATGCTTTGACAACTCTGCCTTGGCAAATTTTACTCGTCTGCCGGGTGTTTCGCAAAGTATGCCGCTGCTTTTTTTAGTATTTCGTTCTCCATCTTCAATCTTTCATTTTCTCGGCGTAGCTTTCTTATCTCCGCATCCTCTGATCGTTGATGGCCTTTTCCCACGAATGCTTCTTCTCCGTGGGTTTCATATTCATCTATCCATCGATAGAGCATTATTTTGTTTATGCCCATCTTT
>JAZQRT010000098.1:0-4355 GCA_045629725.1 Eubacteriales bacterium
CCATGAACTCAGGCAGAGCCTCCTCGCCCTCTCCGATGGAAAATACGTCAAAGAAATCCGCGATGGGCTCGGGATTGTATATAGCGGGTCCGCCGCCGATAACGATGGGGCAATCCTCACCTCTGTCCTTGGACTCAAGGGGGATATTGGCAAGATCAAGCATATTGAGCACGTTTGAAAAGCAAAGCTCATATTGAAGCGTGATCGCCATAACGTCAAACTCGGAAATATCGTCCTGACTTTCAAGAGCAAAAAGCGGAATATTCTCCGCGCGCATAAGCTCCTCCATATCCGCCGCGGGAGAATAACAACGCTCACACCAAACGTTAGGCATTTCGTTGAGAACGCCGTAAAGTATTCTCATTCCGAGATTGGACATTCCTATCTCATAGGTATCCGGAAAGCAGAACACTACCCTTGCGTCCATCTTTTCCTTGTCTTTTCTTGTTTCACCGTACTCAGCGCCGATATATCGACCCGGCTTGAGCACCTTTTTCATAAGCACGTCTTTTTTCATAAGTATATACTATCTTCCTTGTTTCTAAATTTAACTCAGGCATCAATGCCGGAAAGCAGGAAAAACGTGGGAAGCGCTGCAAATATCTGGTAGAACACCGTATACCACATTCCGATTCCGCCCTCAGCGCCAAACAGTGCAAAAAGCACTGCAAGTATCACCCCTGCCGAAAATGTAAACGCCTTGATTATCATATCCGTCTTGAAGGCATTGGAGGCTCCCACCGTAATCAAAAGCGTACCGAGAAGACTATCCGCTCCCGTTGCGGACACGATACCCGCGCCAATGCTCTTATGACATTTATCACCCGTCTTTTCAGGTGACTTCATAATGCCGATGGGATATTTTTCAAGAGATATACGTATATCCATCATATCGTCATTGATAGCCGGATCACAGGTACATATTCCAAGATACATTCCGTGTTTTTTAAGGATCTCGGCTGTTCTCGGCACATTTCTTGAAAGTCTGTATTCAAGATAAGCCTTTAAGACGATATTGCGTCCTACCGCCATATATATAACGCTCAGCTCCTGACTTATATTCTCATCCTCATAAGGATCCTCGGGCTCGAAGCCGCAATCCCTCATATATCCGATATCTCCCACAAATACCGTACTGCCGTTTACGGCAACCTTCACGCCCTCTCTTGAAACGTCAAGGATATCAATAGCCAGATCGTTATCATATCCGCCCACCGCCTTTTCAAAAAGGGAAGCCGCAGGAGAGCGGAGCTTTTTATAGATCCCCGCCATTATATAAAGCACCTTGTCTATTCTGTTTTCTCCATAGGCGCGGAAGCCCTTGAGCCTTATTCCCGAAGGGGGAAAAACGGAGCTGTCGTCAAAATATACCGCAGAGCTTGAAGGATATTCCTCAAAGCTCACGTCACCCACTATCGCCGTTCCCTTTTTACGGGCAAGGACCGAGGCAAAGCCGAATATGAAGGAATAGGAGAAAAACATTGAAAAGGGCATTGTAAGCATCATTGCCATCACGGACACGGAAAAGGCGCTGACCACACCCGCCCCCGTGAAAAACTTGTATAAAAACAGCAGCAGAGATACCAGCAAAGAAAGAAGCACCATCACCATGCACTGACGTCCGTCCATGTACGTTGTGCCCGTTCTTTTTACAAACTCATCTGCAAACTCCGTTTTTTCAACGGTTATTATCTTTCCTCCCTCGGGAGAATAACGCTCACCCATGCCCTCACCCTTGGTCTTTATGGTGAGAACGTGCTTTACGGGAGGATTTTTCCCCGATACGATACGAAATGAATTCAGATTTTTCCGCGCATCAACGTAACCCGAAGCAGATGCGTAAAGGGCAAGCAGCGCAATGGGAGTCAGATACAAATTATAAACAGCCTCTCCTCCCTTTACGCCCATGGTTCCCGCAAGGGAAAGAAAAATATAATAAGCGCCCAAAAAGGTGGAGCATATGGTAAATACGGAATCGGGACTTGCCTCCCCCAGAAAAAACGCGAAGCCGTGCAAATATTTTTTATAATTCACCGCACACAAAATAACGATTATCTGCAAAGCCACAAGAGGCATGATCGCGCTGTGATACAGCGTTGCTATCCTCGCAAAAAGGTCATGATCATAAAAAACGAACATTTCAAGAGTAACGCACAGGAAAAGCATTAAAATATTGGGAATTACTCTGAGCCTTGAATGGCGCAGCTCAGACTTGTAGCGCCCCAAAAACTCCGCCCTTTGCTTGGGGCTCAGGTATTCCTGGCGTCCCTTTATCCTGCTCTTGTTTTCAAAATCCTTCTTGACCTTGTTGTACCTCTCGGGATCTTTAAGCTTTGCCTCCGAGTCCATTCCAAAGATCATAAGGAGGTCGATATCATTTTCGTTTTCTCCGATATTTCCCTTGGGAAATTCTTTTTTTATCGCTTTTTTATAATCAAAATCTTTGTTTTTGGGTTTGAATTTATACACTTTTCCGTTTTTTTCAGAACGGTCCTTCAAAACTCTCTGCCCCCTTATATCCTGTTATGATCTTAAATTTCTTATTTTACGTGTCTTTGGTATGCCGCCTCCGAGAGCACCACTGCCGCCGCGCAGGACACGTTGAGGGAATTCACCTTTCCGTACATGTCAATGGAAACTATAAAATCACATTTCTCACTTACAAGACGGGAAATGCCGGCACCCTCACTGCCAAATACAAAAGCCGCAGGACCGCGAAGGTCGGTACGTCTGAGACTTTCTCCTCCTGCCTCCGCTCCGTATATCCATACTCCGTTTTTCTTCAGAGTTTCAATGGCATAGCCGATATTGGCAACCTTTGCAACCGCAATATGCTCAAGAGCGCCCGCAGACGCTTTGGCAGTCACCGCAGTGACCGTAGCGCCGTGACGCTTGGGGATTATAAGTCCGTGGACCCCTGCGATATCACAGCATCTTATGAGAGCACCGAGATTTCCCGGATCCTCAACACCGTCGGCAATTACGATGAAGGGCGCTTCCCCTCTTTCCTCGGCGATCTTCAAAATATCCTCAACGGAGCAATACTCCTTGAAGCTTGCAAGAGCCGCAACGCCTTGATGATTTGCGCCTCGGCACATTGTGTCAAGCTTTCTTTTATCCACGTTCACAACGGGTACGCCCAGCTCTATCGCCTTTGCAACCACAAGGGTGATGGAGCCCTCTCTGTCCCCCGAGGCAACGTAAAGCTTATCGGGAACTCTGCCCGAGGAAAGAAGCTCCAAAACGGGATTTCTGCCGTATACTATTCCTTCGGGGATCTCGTCCTGCGCCGCCTCGCGTCTTTGCTCTCTTTCCTTTCTCGGATGAGAGCCGTTTTTATAATTTTTATTATCGTTTCTGTCGTTTCTGTCGTTTCTGTTATTTTTCATTTTCCTTATCCTCTTTACGGAGAATTATTTCTTTCCCCGAAGCTCCCTTAAAAGACGCTCGGGCCATCTTGTTATATCGCCCGCTCCCATGAATATGTAAAGCTCGCCCTCCTTGCCGTTTTCAAGGATATAGTCGAATATATCCCGTTGGGTGGGAAGATACAGCGAATTCTTCGTTCTGTTCACGATATCAAGGGAATGCACACCCGTGGGGTTCTCCGTTTCTCTTGCAGGCATAAGCTCTGTGATAAGGGAGCCGTCAAACTCCGACAGCACTCTTATGAAATCCTCAAGGAAGGTGGCTGTTCTTGTGTAGGTATGGGGCTGGAACACCGCGATAAGCTTTTCGTCCGTTACGTCACGCGCCATCTTCAGGGTGACCTCAAGCTCCTCGGGATGGTGAGCGTAGTCAGAATAGATCTTCGCGCCCTTGGGTGAATGAAGGATGAGCTCAAATCTCTTTGCAATTCCCGTATAGGATTCAAGTCCCGCCTTGCACTCCTCGGAGGTGAGTCCGTCGGAGTACGCCGCCGCAAAGGCGAAAAGTCCGTTCATAAGGTTATGATATCCCGGCACCTTCAGCTCAACTCTTGCAAGGACCTCTCCTCCCTTTACAACGTCAAAGGAGTGGCATCCCTTCGTTTTTTCAACGTTACAAGCATAAAAGTCCGCTCTCTTATCACCCTTTGCGGAAACGAGCACTCTCTCGCCCTCAAAGCCCTCCACCGCCCTCAGGCAGTTTTCATCGTCAAAATTTGCAACCACACGCTTTGCTCCCTTTATCGACTTCGCAAAAGAAGAAATAAGCGCCTCGATATTCGGGAAATAATCCACGTGGTCAAGCTCGATATTGAGTATCAGCGCCGTTGTGGGATTGAAATGAAGGAAGGAATCCGTATATTCACAGGCTTCATATATAAATTTCTTATCATCGCCAAGGGTATACGCCTTGCCGCAGGACATCAC
>JAZQRT010000099.1:0-26496 GCA_045629725.1 Eubacteriales bacterium
CCGGTTGAGGGGGGCTTGGGATTTGCAAGCTGGGATTCCCTTGTTTCTTTTAATTTAAGAATTTGTCCTTCTTTCTTGTGAAGTTTAATCCAAGTATTATCCGCATGGTAACAGAGGTTTATAAAATCTCCCATAAATACCGATGTCAAATCAAATTTATCATACTCTATATCATTGTCGAAGAATTGGTCTACATGATATCTACTGTGTAAACATACAACGGAATTATATTCCTTAACATAAACTGCATAGGGCATACACAAAAGATTGTTTGCTACCGCATCATCTTCAAGATAAAGTGCTTCGATCATGAAATCCTCAAGAGGGGTAGCAAAAAGACCGTTCTCCCATCTTGCTTTTTCAAATTCTTCATCACTCATCGGAGGCAATAACTCCCTTATGATGTCAGGATCTTCCTGCATGAGCTTGTTAGCCTTGATAAGCTCTTCTTTTGGAATATCAAAATACTTTATACATGCACGCAGGGCAGATTTAGCTTCCGCAGAAAAAAGATCATCAAAGTCAACTCTGCAATTTTGTATTGCTTTGCTAATCTCGGGGCTGATTATCCAAAAATCATCATCAAAGTCGCGGGGCTTTTTAGCGTCAAATAGAGTAGTTTCAAAAAAACGCTGAGTTCTTCCTGCACTAAAACCTTCTTCAAGACGTATTGGTCTTGTTATTTCAAAAGTTAGGTCTTTAGCGAGATTTGTGTAAAGGAGAATTGTCAATTCGCATGC
Organism: Eubacteriales bacterium; assembly: GCA_045629725.1. Classification (GTDB taxonomy): domain Bacteria; phylum Bacillota; class Clostridia; order Oscillospirales; family CAG-272; genus SIG714. The sequence continues at coordinate 741 of JAZQRT010000099.1, forward strand.
CGAAAAAAACACCTTGTCTCTGTTTCCGTAATTGATTACAGATTCAATTTTTTCGTCACCGTCTGCTTTTTCCAAATATTCGGCATAACCGTCGTATATGGAATCGATATATTCATATCTTTGATTTATGAGTTTTTGGTACTTACTTTCTGCCGAAACTTCAAGGGCAAATGCCGAAATGCAGGGCAGAATAAGCGTTAGGGTAAGTATCAAGCTTAGTATTTTTTTCATTGTGGTACCTCCTTTTATCTCATTTTAAACATATAATAGTATAAATTACTCTTCACCTATATAAGCGTAATTTCACGTTGTTTGGTTACACTTTTTTTAAAAAAAATCTAAATTTTTTAGCGTAACGTAAAAGCCTTGTGTGAATCATTGACGCACAACTCTCGGCACATTCACATAGGCGCGCCGAGGCTATGAAAAATTATTCTCGCTTTCCATTTTTATCACCTCTTACTTTTATTTCCAATTAAATTATAACAAAAAAACATTTGTTTGTCAATACGTTTATTGTGCGTTTTGAATATTTTTTCACAACAAATATTGACATTATTGCGTTTCATATTTCTATTAATATAATATCACTCGAAAAAACAAAAATCAACACTTTGGGATAATTAACCTATTTATTGATTATTTCTGTTAGTGAACGTTTTATATTTTATATATTCATAATAACAATCCCCAAGAAAGGAATTGATTTTATAGGCGTTAAATTATATAATATAGTGTAATAATAATCCGGTTTTCAAGAAATAAAAAATCGGCAAGAGCATTTCTGTTCTTGTCGATTTTTTTAATGTAATTAAGTTTCATCTATAGGAGCGAATTCTGCTGTGTAAACAACGTAATTCTCGGAGGCAACGTCACTTCTTGTTGCTTCGGTTTTTCCGTCGCTCCATTTGACGAAGACGTATCCTTCATTAGCAACTGCTGTTACGGCGCTTGTTGTCTTACCAACTAACACGGTTTGATTAAGCTCACCTTGAATAGTGCCGCATTCAGCTCCGCCCATTCCGCCCAAAGAGTAGATTATGGTGCAGAACTTTTCGGGATTGAGATTGAATATCGCCGTTATCTCCTTGTCTTCTGAGGAGATATCAGTTCTTACAGGATCTGTTACACCGTCGGACCATTTAACAAACTCATATCCGTCGTCGGGAATTGCCTCAACGGCTTCGTAGCTTTCGCCCTCGTATGCAGTTTGTGTGAGTGTTCCATTGATCTTTCCGCCTTCACTTTCCTTATAGGTGATCGTGTACTTGGGAATGGCTTCAAATATCGCGCTGACCTCAAGATCTGCGGTGATAATATCCGTTCTCTCAGCTGTGGTAACACCGTCGGACCAACGGACGAATTTGTATCCGCTGTTCGGCACTGCAACTACAGTTTCGGCAGCTTCTCCTTTTATAACGACCTGTGAGGTGCTTCCGTTGATGGTTCCGCCGTCACCCGCTGAGTAGCTTACATTATAAGTTACGAGCTTTTCAAAGAGTGCAGTTACTTCAATATTCGAAGTGGGCATATCGGTTCTTGCGGCTTCCATTACACCGTCGGACCAACCTGCGAATCTATATCCTTCAAAGGGAATGGCTGTAACGGTGGATGCGCTCTCACCGTGATATACACTTTGAGTAACTTCGCCTCTTATATATCCGCCCTCGCCGCTTATCATGTAGATAAGATTGTATTCTGCAACAGCCTCAAAGGTTGCCACGATGGACATATTGCTTGTTGCAAGATCCGATCTTTCGGGCTCTGTGATACCGTCGGACCAAGCAAGGAATCTGTATCCCTTGTTGGCTATCGCAACGACCTTTTCGGAGTATGTATTTTCTTCAACCTTCTGGTTAACGATACCCTGAATAGTACCGCCTGCTGTTGCCCAATATTGAATATCGTATATCTTTGCGCCTTCTTTTACAAAGTATGCAGTTACGGATAAATTAACTCCGCCCTTGTCAGTACGCTTTGCAGTTTTAATTCCGTCACTCCAAGCGCTGAAGACGTATCCGGCGTCGGGTACTGCTGTAACAGCGGTGCCTTTTCCGTTTTCTTCAACTATCTGGAAAGCGTTTCCGCTTATCTCTCCGCCTAAGCCTGCTTTATATTCAAGCGTGTAGGTGACACCCGTGAGAGGTGCAAAATTCGCAACGAGAGTTGTATCCTTTTTTGAAAGATCCTTTCTTGTTGCCGAGGTTGAACCGTCCGACCAGCCGATGAATTTATATCCGGGCTGAGCAACTGCCGTGACGGATTCACCGTAGAATCCCGAGTCGATATACTGAACAGCGTCACCGCTGATGGTACCGCCTGCTGCAGCAACGTATTCCAGCTTGTATTTCTTGTAAAGAGCGCTGTCATCCTTTTCAAATATTGCGGTAACTGTGAGGTCGCCCTTGAGAATGTCTCTTCTGTCAACTGCCTTAAGTCCGTCGGACCAACCCACGAATTTATATCCTGAGGCGGGAACGGCGCTTACAGTACGTGAGTAAGAACCATGGGATACATTTTGATCTGCGTATCCGTCAATATAACCGCCTTCAGTGGTGAGATAAAGTGCTCTGTAGGGGTTATAAACGTAGCCCGTGCCTGAATTTACGGGAGTATCGGGATAGAGCAGGGAATCAAAGAGATAGAAATCAACGCCGCTTTCAACGTTATTATTATACCAGCGTGTGTAATCGGAAAGCTCCTTGTCCGTGAGCTTAAAGGTGGGCTTTTCAGTTCCGTTCACGATCCAATCCTTAGGCTTACGGAAGGGGTCAACGTGGAACCATCCGCGCTCAAAATCAACAAGACACCAGTAGTATTTTGTTGTAGAGGAAGTTCTTTTTACGGTCATTACTTCAATACCAAGGCGTTCAAGCAGTGCTTTCATCATACAAGAGGTGGTGTATGAATCGCCGTAGTTATTGACAAAGCCGTAATAAGCCTCTCTCTTTTCGTTGTTTTCCTTGTCGGAAACACCGCTGAAGTCCATGCTTTCATTGTAATATATCTTGTTGAATACGGCGAGGATTTTTTGCTCGTCCGTCATGCCTGCGGTGATTATCTCGGAAATGATATTATCAAGCAAACGGTTTACGTCCTGCTCGGAAACCTCAGCGTGCTGAACCGTGATAGTAAGCGTTGCACCGGAGGAGTTTCCTGTGGAGTCCGTTGCGGTAACGAACACCTTATATTTTCCGGGAAGGTTGGGGTTGATCAAGGTGGAATCAAGTGTGACCTTACTTGTATCATCAAGCTCGATCTTTCCGTCCTTATCGTCAAATATGGAAATAAAATCGTTGAGATCAAGCTTATCTCCCACGGTGAGGGTTGCATCTTCCTTTATGTTGATAACGGGGGAGGTATCGTTATTTTCACTGTCATAGGCAGTGATCTTGATTATCGATGTTGTTACGTTTTTGCCCTCGTCCTCTGCAAGTATCTCAATGTAGTATACACCGGGTATCTTCATGGTGTATTCGTAGGCGTAGGAGAAGGTAACCTTCGTTGCATCAACGTAATTGTTTATCCAATATGCAGGATCCGGAAGCTCGTCATAGATACTGTGGATTCCTCCGATCACGGGAGTGACAATGGGGGGAGTAGAGTCTTTTGCAAAGAACTTGGTGTAGTATATCTCGTAGGAGCCGCCCACAAATACGCTGACTCCCAGCATATGCTCTCCGGGGGTTGTGATATCCTCGATGAACGAGGTATCAACGTAGGCAAAGTCTGTGGAATTTCCCGCGGCTTCAGTGATATCGGGAAAAACGGTTCCAAGCTCCCAGTCGGGGAGATTGAAGGTGTTGGTTATGTATACCGCAGAGTCGATGGTAGTAGTATTTCCACCCTCGTCGGTGAGAGCGATCGTTACGTTCTGCTTTCCGATAGCTGCCATGTTGGGGGAGCGGTCGAAGGATGCCTTGACCTTTGTAACGTCAACAAGATCTGTTACAAAATCGGAAGCGGAGGGAACGCTGTCAACAACATAGAGCACGTTTTGAGCCTTTGCAGTGGGAGGAACAGTATCAATTACCTTCAGGTTAACGGAATGATTCATACCGTCAACAACGATGGTGATCTTGTGAGTTCCAACTCGGGTGATAAGGCTCTCGATATCAACGTCATCTGCAAATCTGACGATGTGTTCTTCTCCCAGTGTAAACACCTCGGGAGAAACGGGAGTTCCCGCTTCGGTTGTATATGTGTAGATTATGTTTTCGTTGATAAGGGTATCGGGACCGAAAATGAAAAATACAGCGGCGGCAACGCTTAAAACTGAAATAACGATGGTTAAGAAAACCAGTATTCTTTTAAATCTGCGCCTTCTTTTGAATTTGTTTACGTTCATATATCATCTTCCTTATTTGAATTTATACTTATACCCAATAATTATACCATTACATATGCTATTTGTCAATAAGACATTTTTGAATAATTTGTTTAAAAATGTTAGTGAATTATTGCGGGGATAAGTATTGACATTTTTTTTAACATATTATATATTAATTACAGAGCTGATGAAGATTCAACCTTTAAATACAGAAATTTACAAAAAACGGAGGCAAGTCATGTTTAAGGATTATTCAAAATTCAGAAAAGCACCCATCAAAAATATTTCTCCCAAGGGATGGCTCAGGGAATATCTTCTTGATATGTCAAAGGGACTCACAGGCAATATGGAGGTGGCAGGATACCCCTTTAATAAGGTTGGCTGGGACAGATTTGACGTTGATACCACGGGAATGAACGGAAATCCGGGTTGGTGGGCATATGAGCAAACGGCATATATGGTTGACGGAATGGAAAGAGCGGGAGAGCTCATAAAAAGCCGAAAGCTGAAGGCTAAGGCTGCAAAAAGCTTTGAGTATACTCTTGCAAATGCGGATTCCGATGGTTATCTCGGACCAAAGCTTCTAAAGGAGTCAAACGGATGGAACCGTTGGCCCCACGTTGTGTTTTTCAGAGCGCTTCTTGCAAGGTATTCCGCTACGGGTGATAAGAGTATAATTGAGGCGTTGCGCCGTCATTATCTTGATGCTCCTCAGGATTATTCCAATCTCAGAGACGTTATAAACGTGGAGATAATGCTTCTCGTTTACCTTGAATGTAAGGACGAAGCGCTTCTTGCTCTTGCCGAAAGATCCTTCAAGGAATACAATGAAAAGTGTAGGGATGATAACTGCGCCGCTGCTCAGCTTTCAAATAAAAAGGCTTATGCCCACGGAGTGACCTACAACGAATACTCAAAGCTCGGTGCGCTTTTGTATATGTGCACGGGTAAGAAGGAATATTTGAAGCCTTCCGTAAAGGCATATAAAAAGATTGACAAATATCAAATGCTTCCCGACGGATGCCATTGTTCCAACGAGTTTCTTCTTGATAACAGCTACAGACAGGCTCACGAGACCTGCGACGTAACGGATTATACCTGGGCGCTTAATTATATGCTCATGGCAACGGGTAATGGTGAATATGCTGACAAGATCGAAAGATGCGTTCTTAACGCAGGTATCGGATGTGTTGACGAAAGATTCAAGGCGCTGCAGTATTTTTCATCGGTAAACCAGCTTGTGCTTGACGAGCATTCAAACCACTGTGATTTTCTTCAGGGAGACAAATGGATGTCTTACCGTCCTAATCCCGGTACCGAGTGCTGTGCCGGAAACGTGAACAGATTTTTCCCTAATTATTGTGCGTCCATGTGGTTTAAAAAAGGAAGAAATTCCATTTATTCCGTTCTTTTCGGAGCATCGGAGTATCGTCACGGAAAAGGTGTGACGATAAAGCAGATAACGGATTTCCCGTTTTCGGATGATATAAAGTATGAATTCTGCCTTGCCTCACCGAGAAAGCTTAATTTCAACGTGAGAATTCCCGCTTGGGCAGAAGCGCCTGAGATATACGTAAACGGCGAAAGAGCAGATCTTAAGGTTAAAAACGGATTTGCCACGATCTCAAGAGAGTTTTCAAATGGCGATTGTCTAAGATTGGTGCTTCCGTCAAGCATCAAATTCGTTGAAACAGGAGAGGGCGTGTACGTAGAAAAGGGTCCGCTTCTTTATACCTACGGAATGTATGGCGAAAGACAGATAGATAAAAATGAGAAAAATTCGTCCCAAAAATTCCCCGCATACAATATATACCCCGACAAGAAGTGGAATTACGGTCTGTGCGCAGAAAAAGAGGATATTGAAAACGTAAAGATCATAAGATCGGAAATGACTTCTCATCCCTTTGATATTGCAAATGTACCGATCAAGCTCGAGGTAAGCGCAAAAGAGCTTTACGGCTGGGATTTTGAGCACAGAAACGTTATAAAGCCGGTGCATAATCTCTATACAAGACCTTGGGTAAGAGAACGTAAAACAGGAAAGTTTACATTTACGCCAAAACTCCCCACAGATGCGTTTGTAAATAAACATGGTGTCGGAGAATGTGAAAAAATAACACTTGTACCCTATGGAGCAGGAAAAGTAAGATTAACTGTGTTTAAAAAGGTTTAATTGCGAAAAAAAGACACACACGAAAGTCTTATTGACAAAATCATGAATTTTTGATATAATGAACCCGATAAAATAAAAAAGCTAAGGAGAAGCTACGAAAATGAAAAGAATAATTGCAATTCTTATGGTTCTTGCTTTTGCGCTTTCCATGGTGGCATGTCAGACACCCTCGGAAGGAACAGGAACCCCTTCAACAACCCCCTCAGCAACAGGAACAACAACAGCACCCGAAACAACGGAAGAAGAGATCGTTCCCGATCTTAAGGCAGGAACATACCAGCTCAAGCATGTTTCCACAGGATATGTTGTTGAGTCAACAACAGAGGGAAAGATCGCAAGCGGCGACAATGCGGCTTATTCGGTTATCTCCGTTGACTGGATCATCCGTAAGAAGACCGTTTGTTACAAGCTTGGTCTTTTCAAGATCGAAAAGGTAACTCACAAGGAATCAAAGGAGATCATTGATAACGTTGAGCCTCAGACAGCTCTCAGCATGGACAAGGCAAAGAACGGTTCTCCCATCAAGACAGCCTCCAATAAATTTGGAGATAACTATGTTCTTTGGGTTCTTTACCCTAACGAGGACGGAACATACTGCATCGCTCCCGCACTTAAGCCCGAAAAGGCACGTCTTGGTATGGTAGACGGTCAGATGTGCATCGTTGACTACAATGAAGGCGATGATCTTACAAACCTCAAGTGGAGCTTTGAAAATAAGTCCACAGACAACCCCATTTACTACGAAACAGTAAGCGAAAAGGGTAATGCTATCGTAAGAGTACCCCTTGACGTATTTGACAACAAGAACTACTCAGGCTCTGTTGATCTTGAAACAGGTAAGTTCGTAAGATACACACCTACCGCAGAAACACTCCAGAGATATGCAGAAAACGTACAGCTTTGTATGGAAACATACACTGAGCTTACAAACTTTGAGCCCTATAAGGTAATTATCGTTCATGGATATAACTATCAGGGCGTAATGGCAGGCGTTGTTGGTAATAACAATAACGTATTTGTAAACTGCGGCCCCGGCGAATGGTTCTATTCAGACCTTGAAAAGATGCACTACCGTTTCACAAAGATGGACAGAAACGATGTTAACTTCATGGTTCTCCACGAAATAGGACATATGTATGACTATGACAGAGGCTGGAACTTTGAGTCTGAAATGGAAGCTGACCTTAAGGCAGCGTACCTCCTCAACACAGTTGAAGGTACATATGCAGCTCCCGCTGAATACAGCGCAAAGGAATGCTTCAACGGCGAAACAATTGCAAGCGGCGGATTCGGAGGACTTTCAGGCGGAGTTATGACCTCTAAGTACAGCATTTACAGAAATGCACAGATCTACGCAGAGTTCTGTAACGAGATCGGCTGGGAAAACCTCAAGAAGACATTCCACTGGTTCCAGTCCGATGAAGGAAAGAAGGCATGTTCTTCTTCTGCATCAAAGTACGAAAAGTTCAAGACATTCACAGATAAGCTTTGCGAATACGGCGGAGTTGACCTTTGGGCTAAGTTCAATGCAACTGAGCTTGCAGTTCTTGAAACAACCTTTGAAAAGCCTGCTGAAACAGAAGAATAAATATAACAAAATGATCCTCACCCACGTGAGGGTCATTTTTCTGTGAAAAAAACGCGTCCTCATCGGAAAACAACCGACAGGGGCGCGTTTTTTGATATTAATAATATAAAGGCTTAAACTTTTTTCCATGTCTTTCTGCTGAAAAGTATGATCACTGGGAAGATCTCAAGTCTGCCAATGAGCATAACAAATATCAAAATGATTTTTGAAGGATCGCTGAAAGCGGCAAAGCTCGAATACGGTCCCACTGCCTCAAGTCCCGGTCCGATATTGGAAAGACAGGCAAGAGTTGCAGAAAAATTACTTAAAAATCCGTGAGTTGTTTCATAGCTTCCAAGATCGGATACTATGGCAAAGGATTGACCGTTTACGGGGTCAAGACAGAGCAAGAACAGTGCGCTCACAAAAATGAAGGAATAAAGGGTAAAGAAGGAAAAAACTCCGTTTATCGTGTTTTCATCCAATGTTTTCCCCTCAAATTTAGCCTTTGGAACGTATCGGGGATTGATAAGCTTACGAATATTGATATAAAATCCTTTGATGGCAATAACAAATCGTGAGGTTTTGATTCCTCCTGCAGTTGAACCTGCCATACCACCCATAAACATTGTAATAATAAGTACCATTTTTGCTGCCATGGGCCAAAGATCGTAGTCCGTTGTGCTGAATCCTGCCGTTGTAAGGATCGATGCCACTTGAAAATAGGAATGACGGAAGGCCTCCTCTGTGGAATAGACAGAGGATAAAGCACAGGTCTTGCTTATAAGACTGAGAAAAATTACAAGAACGGCACTGAATATGCAAAGGAAGTATGTTTTGAGCTCCTCGCTTTTTAAAACAGTACGGATCTTACCAATAAGTATAAGATAATAAAGACTGAAATTTATACCGAATAAAATAAGGAATGTTGCCATTACGTATTGTGAGAAGGGATGGAACATCTCAAGGCTTCCGGGTATAAATCCGAATCCTCCCGTACCGGCACAGCCAAAGGTTGCAAGAAGGCTGAAAAAGAATTTTTCGTTTTCATATCCCGGGATTGGCTTGTCCAGCATAAGGATAATAACTTGAAGAACGGAAAGTCCAAGGTACATAAGGTAAAGTATTCTTGTTGTAACCTTCATTTTGGAAACGATCTTTCCGACCTGCGGACCTGCACTTTCTGCGCGAAGGATGTGCATTGAGGAACCCTCGTTGCTTTCGGGAATAAAAATAAGAACGAAAACGAGAATACCCATACCTCCGATCCAGTGAGAAAAGCTTCTCCAAAACAGTGAGGAGTGGGAAAGGGCGGTGATGTCCGTTACAATGCTTGCTCCCGTGGTGGTAAAACCGGACATTATCTCGAAGCAGGCGTCAATGTAGCTTGGTATCTCACCGTTTATAACGAAGGGAAGTGCTCCGAAAAGGGTCATGATTATCCATACCGAAGCGGTAAGAGCAAAGCCCTCCTTTTGGTAAAGGGCGTTGTTTTTTGGCTTTAAAAATTGTAAAAGAATACCGATGCCTATCAGTAAAATGATTGGAATGATAAATGCAAGTTTATGTATAAAGGATTCTCTGTAGATAATACTCACAATGAGCGGAGCGACCATAAGAATTCCCTCAAGGAGCATGATCTTGCCAAGAATTATACCGAGCTTTTTATAATTCATAATATCCCTCTCATTCAAAAACGTCGGTGAGATCGTCGAAATTTTTGTGCGTGGTAACAACGATGACGTTATCCCCAAGCTTGATGCAGGAGCTACCTGTGGGGATAATTATTTCGTTATTTCGTATGATACAAGCAATAAGACAATGTTCCTTGATCTTTAACTGGCTAAAGGGCTTATTATATATTTTATCTTGGCGCTTTGCATGAAATTCAAGTGCTTCGACACGATCGTTTACAAGACGGGTAAGTGAGAGAACGTTATTACTCCTTGTGTTTGCGAGGGAACGGATATACCGAAGCACGATGTTGGCAACGATTATCTTCGGAGAGAAATTGTTTGTAACACCAAGCTCTCCGAGCATATAGTTAAGGTCATCGTTTTTTATCTGAGTGAAAATTTTTCTGACGTTCATTTTTTTTGCAAACATGGAGACCACCATGTTTTCTTCGTCAATATCTGTAAGGGCAACAAAAGCGTCCATAGACTCAATTCCTTCTTCGATAAGAAGGTCATGGCGTGTGCCGTTTCCGTGAATAACTGTAACCTTGGGGAGTTTTTCTGCGATATCCTCGGCGGTTTTTTTGTCATCCTCAATGAGCTTTATTTTGTATTTTTTCTTTGAAAGCTCATTGGCAAGGTAATATCCGATCTTGCTTCCGCCCACTATCATGATGTTTTTAAGGGGTGACTTTACAAGATTGATCTCAGCAAGAAAATCACGCAGGATCTTGGCATCGGAGGTGAAATGCACTCGGTCGCCCTCCTCAATCACAAAATGACCTGAAGGGATCGTAACCTCATTTCCTCTTTGTACGGCACAGATAAGCACCTTGTTTGTAAGCTTTTTACCAAGAGATATGAGGGATTCTCCGATCAGCGCACACCCCTTTTCCGCAACTATCTCCACAAGAAGCACTCGCCCCTTGGCAAAATAATCAACCTTTGCTATGGAAGGAAGGCTTATCAGGTTATGCATTACGTCCGAGGTCTGTTTTTCGGGATTGATGATCATGGAGATGCCGAGCATATCCTTCATTTCCATGATCTGAGTACGGTATGCAGGGTTTCTCACACGGGCAATAGTATTCTTTACTCCCAATCTTTTTGCAACAAGACAGGCAAAAACATTAAGCTCGTCGCTGGCAGTCAGTGCGATGGCAAGATCGGCATCCTTCATTTTTGCTTCGTTTTGAATTTCCATACAAGCGCCGTTTCCCACAATACCGAAAACGTCGTGCTTTTCAATAAGCTTTTCAACTTTTTCCTTGTTTTCGTCAATGATCGTAATAGTGTGTCCTTCGTCGGAGAGGCTTCTGAGGATGGCTCTGCCGATATTTCCAAGACCTATAATTACAATTTTCATAATTTTACTCCAAATATAAAATATTAAAGCATTTGTGCGAGTTTTTTCAGTACGTATGTAACGCAGACGTCCTCTTTGCCATCAAGGGAGTCAAGTATCGCGTCTGCTTTGAAGTCAAGGGATAATAATTTGTTTTTTAATTTTGTCGGGAGGTCAGTGTCCATTGAATCTGTAAATACCTCCGCAGATATGATACGGTTATTTTTCAGCGAGAGCATCATTTGTACTCCTCCGAAATCGAAGCGTTCGTCAAATAAAAAGTCAAAAGCAGGAGTCATGGAGAGAGTCCACTTTTCGGATGCGTAAAAATTTTCGTATTTTTCAATTTCTTCTCGCTCGGCTTCGTTAAAGCTTAATTCTTCAAAGTCACCGTATTCTTCTTTGAATTTGGCTTTTATCGTTTCAAGCAGACGCTCGGGCGTCAGGGCGGGGGACAGCTCCTTCAGATTACATACCCTTGATCTTACGGAGTCCACCCCCTTTGAGCGGAGCTTACGCTCGTCTACGGTGAGATAATCCATCAGCTTGTCAAGCGATGAGTCAACAAGCAAAGTTCCATGGTGTTGCTTTGCGCTTCCTTTTGAGGTGTAGGCGTTTCCTGAGAATTTGCGTCCGCCTGCCAGCAGATCATTTCTGCCCGAAAAGGTACAATCAATTCCAAGGCTGCGGATGCAATTTAAGATAAAGATGTGCTGACGCATCTTGTCAAATCTGTTTTTTCCTGCAATAAACGAGAAATTAAGATTACCCGAGTCGTGATAGACAGCTCCTCCACCGCTCAAACGCCTTACAAGCTCAACGCCGTCACGCCTCATTTTTTGTATATCGCATTCCTTACGTGGATTTTGATTTTTGCCGATAATAACTGCGCTGCGATTTACGTAAAAGTAAAGAATGAGATCATCATCTCCCACGCGTCTTTCAAGAAGCCAGCCGTCAAGGGCGAGATTTCGTGAAGCAGAGCTGTTGTCGGAAATATATATATAATTACGTTCCATAAAACTTTCTCCGAACTTTATTGGATTAATTATATAACAATCTCCAAAAAAAATCAATAATATATTAAAAAAAATGCCATATTTTAAATTTGTTTTTTTATTTTTGCAAGGGCGGATTTTTCAAGACGTGACACTTGGGCTTGAGAAATGCCTATCTCATCTGCAATTTCCATTTGAGTGTGACCTTCATAAAAACGCTTGTTTATAATATTTTTCTCCCGTGGATTCAACTTTTTCAAGGCATCGTTTATGGCGAGATTTTCGATCCAATTACTGTCAGTGGCGTTATCATCGCATATCTGATCCAATAAAAAAACATTGTCCGAGGAGGATTCCGTGTTGTATACAGGCTCGTAAAGGGAAACGGGCTCCATTATTGATTCAAGAGCAGAAACAACGTCTTCCTTGGTGCACTTTGTTCCTGCAAGATTCAGCTCACGAACGACTGCTTCAATAGGCACGTCCTCACCCGAGGCAGAGGATAGTTGTTCCTTGAGCTGCAGTGTTTTATAGGCAAGATCGCGAACGGATCTCGAAACTCTGATGGAATTATTATCTCTGAGATGACGCCTTACCTCACCGATTATCATGGGAACTGCGTAGGTTGAGAATTTAACCTCAAGGTCGGTATTGAAATTATCCACAGCTTTGATAAGCCCGATGCAACCCACTTGGAAAAGATCGTCCATATTCTCACCTCTTGCTCCAAAGCGTTGAATGATGCTCAGAACAAGTCTTAAATTGCCGTTTATGAGTTCCTCTCGTGCTTTTTCGTCACCGTTTTTCATTCGGATCAAAAGCTCGTTTTTTTCTTCGTCCGATAAATTTTTAAGCTTTGCTGTATTTACACCGCAAATTTCAACTTTTCCGTAATACATTTTAAAATTCCTTTCAACGATAAAATCGTAAAAGGATTATTGACAGAAAAGTTCCTTAATAAAATTCCAATATTTACAAAAAGCGGCGTATGTTTCCCTTTGTATATGAAACGCACCGCCAATTACTTCAGCGGTGCGTTTGATTATTATTTCTTTGTTAAGAACAACAAAGAAAAACATGTGTAAATTATCCGTAATGAATTGCGTGATATAAAATATATTTATTCCTTAAGCTCACTCTTTCCGAAAAGATAGCTCGTTACTGTTCCGATAACGAGAAGTGTAATGAGAACAACGCCTTCAAGCTCTGCAAGAGTAAAAAGGGAACCGATAATAAGACCGAGAATACCAAAATAGGTCTGCTCGGGGAAACGCTTGAGAAGCCATGCGATTACTCGTGCGCCCACAACAAGACCTGCCGCCGCGCCGATCCCGAAGGGAATGAGAATGAGAAAGTTGAAGTCCGTAATGGCGGAAAGGATAGTCTTATACGTACCCATGACTACCATCATAAATGAGCCCGAGATTCCGGGAACGATCATGGAAAATGCTCCGACGGAGCCTGCAAGCATCATATAAACAAAGGTACCTGCGTTAAGAGTGAGATTGTCACCGCTTTCCTTATCCACTTTGTCGGAGAAAATAAAGATAACCACCATAATTCCAAGCATAATGAGGAAGGAAATTATAGTTGATACCTTCGGGCGCTTCACCTCGGATTTTGCAACGAGGAAGGGAACTGTTCCGAGTACGATTCCCGAAAAGAACCAGTTGCACTGTTTTTCGTAGTTTGTCAAAAGGAATTCAAGCAGATGGCTGAAGGCAAGAATACCAAATCCCATACCGAGCACGAGGATAAGTGCTTCAAACCAGCGTTTTTTAATGTTTGCGATCTTGAGGGAGAGTATATCCACCATCAGATCATATACGTTTGTGACAACGGCCATGGTGCCGCCGCTGACTCCGGGGATGATATTGGCAATACCAATTACCATTCCCTTAATAAAAAGAGCAATTTTTTTCATTTTTTGTATCCTTTACTTAAATAATTTCGATGTTATTTTTTGAATTTTCAATTTCTTTAATGAACATATTGTCAAGCTCGGAGAATTTATAGCCTCGTCTGTATATAAGAATATCGTGATATATCTTATTTTTTAGAGGTGATTTGATCTGAATAAGACCGTATTGCTCCATCATACGTTTGGGCATTGGAGAAACCCACATAAATGTGTCAGGGGAGTTTGAAAGAATATCAAACTGACTTGCTCTTTCAAAAACAAAGATCTTTTTGTCGGTATAATCGGAGATCTCGGCATTTCTTGCCTCAACCATTGGCATGGCAGGAACAAAGGGGTCCGAATGTGCGATCTCGGTAAGCTGAGAAAGATCCTCCTTGGTAATTTCATCAAGGTTGGCAAGGGGAGAGCTTTTTGATGCTGCAATAACGTAGGAAAATTCAAAGAGCTTTGTGGAGGAAAGATCCTTTTCATGGAGTACGTTCATATAATGTGCTTCAAGCTCCGAGGGATATCTGAGAATACCCAGCTTGTAATCTGCCTGCATTATGTTGTTGATGGTCTTGATGCCGTTTGTCTCCTTGTAAATAAGCTCGTAGCTTTTGGTCTTATCAATTTTTTTGGTAAATTCCGTAAAAGCAACACCGATGTAGCTTGCGCGAGGAACGGAAATTGAAAATTTGCCGTTATCGGTCGTTCCTATCTTGTACATGGATTCAACTTCATCTATCTGTGCAAGTATTTTCTTTGCCTGGAATATAAATTCCTCACCTCTCGGGGTAAGGGTTATTCCCTTGGGAGTTCTTTTGAAGATCGTAATTCCGAGATTGTCCTCAAGCTCTTTGATGGCTTTGCTGAGATTGGGTTGTGCCATAAAAAGATTTTCTGCCGCTTGTGTGATGGAGCGGGTTTTTTCAACCTCAACAGCATATTTCAAATGCACTATATTCATATAATTTCTCCGTGTGATCGTTGAGTTAAGGTAACGTGTGAAGACGCAGCGGATAATTATGCTATTGTTGCTTCACGTAACTCTTTTGATTATACCACCTTTTTTTATTGATGTCAATAAATTCCGAATATTTTTGCCGTGGCTTAACCCATACGGCTAAGATACGGTTAAGTTATTTATATATATGAAGAATACTATTGACAAATTTTCAAAAAATGATATCATAACCATATAAGGGAGTAGCGGGCACCTCAAGGTGTTTACATTACCGTCATCACGATTGAAACGAACAATCCGGTTCTGTAATTAAACGGCGAGACTTATCTGCAATTTTTGTGGTAGGTCTTTTTTTGTCGGCCTACAGAAACGGAGGTTTTTTATTATGACAGCAGTAGCAAATCTTATTCTTTTGGCAGTGAGCTTCTATATGCTTGCCAAGGGAGCAGACCTTTTTGTTGACGGTGCCGCAGGCGTTGCAACAAAACTGAGGATACCCCAGATCATAATCGGTCTTACCATCGTAGCCATGGGAACAAGCGCACCTGAAGCTGCAGTAAGTATCAGCTCGGCGATCGGCGGGAACGCGGATATCACCATCGGAAACATTGTGGGAAGTAATATTCTGAATATTCTCATAATTCTTGGTATTTCATCGGTTATCACAACTCTTGCGGTAACCAAAAACGTAAGCCTTGTTGATACGCCCGTGATGCTTGGTGCAACAGTACTCCTTCTTGTTCTCGGATTTGACGGAACCATTTCGCTTTTTGATGCCCTTATACTTCTTCTTGTGTTTATTGTATATATGGCATATCTTTTCATTGTTGCAAGAAAGAATATTCAAGATGAGGGATCTGCAGAAGAAGAGAGCGGAAGCATTTCTCTGAAAAAGACACTCATAATTCTTGGATTTGTAACAGCGGTAACCGTAATTCTTGGATTAGTTAAAACCGTTAAAGTGCATGAAGCTCTTATTGTTGCAGCTTGCTTTGCACTTTATGCAGGAAATCTTTTCATTAATGCATCAAATGCAAAGAAGGGAATTGAGGGCGTTTCCATTGTAAGAAGCCTTCTCATGACCGCGGTTGGTCTTGCGATCATTATTTTCGGAAGTAATTTTGCTGTTGACAGTGCAACGGCTCTTGCACGTCAGATAGGCATAAGCGACAGATTTATCGGTCTTACGGTAGTTGCTCTCGGAACGTCACTTCCCGAGCTTTTCACATCCGTTGTTGCGGCAAGAAAGAACAATGCGGATATTGCTATCGGAAACATCGTCGGAAGCAATATATTCAATATACTTTTCATAGTAGGTCTTTCGGGTATAATTCTTCCCGTTCCGTTCCCCGCGCCCTTTATTATAGATACGATCGTTGCTCTTGCTGCAGGACTTCTTCTTTGGGGCATATGCCTTGCAAAGGGTAAGCTTGGAAAGGTAAGCGGTATCCTTATGCTTCTTGGATATGCGGCGTATTTCGTATATCTTCTTATGATCTGAGAATAAAATTTACAACCCGTATGGTCGATTCATGAATCGACCATACAAACATATTTCGGCAGAAGGAGCGTTTCTTCTGCCGATTTGTTGTATAATGAGGTTAGCAAAAAGCTGCCCTATTATTTACGTTTGAACGGATGATCGATGTCATCCCTGTGGTGATAGGGGTTTGTTCGTGATGTGCCCGTATGTTTTATAGGGACAGGCATTCTTGACTGTCCGAGAACGATGAATGCGCGGGAATTCCCCCACGGTTTGCGGATTATCCCTTATATAGGTAATAACACTTTCGGAGTAATATTTGACAAGGCTTGTAAAGTGTGATACAATGTAAAAAAAAGGGGGAGAAAAGTGGTGCTTGTAGGGAATTTGCTTTTGATGGGGCTTGGTTTTTTGTTGCTTATTAAAGGTGCGGATTTTGTTGTTGACGGTGCTTCGGGTATTGCGCGGAAATTAAATATCCCGAAAATAATAATCGGACTTACCATCGTGGCAATGGGAACAAGCGCACCTGAGGCGGCAGTGAGTATTGCTTCGGCATTTGCGGGCAGTACGGATATTACAGTTGGTAATATCGTCGGAAGTAATATTCTCAATATATTTATAATTCTCGGTGCCTCGGCGGTGATAGCGTCCCTCGGTGTCACGAGAAGTGTAATTGAAATTGATGTTCCTGTAATGATCGGAGCGTCCGTGCTCCTATTGTGCCTTGGGTTGGACGGAAAGGTTTCTTTCAGCGATGCACTTATACTCTTACTTGGTTTTATAGGATATATGACGTATCTTTTCATGATAGCAAAGAATAAGATACAGGATGAAGATGACAAGAATGAAAAACAGTTGAAGCTATGGCAGGCAATCGTTTTCACTGTCGGCGGAATTACGGCGATTGTTATAGGAAGCGATATATCCGTTGATGCGGCAACTGAAATTGCCAAGACTCTCGGAGTAAGCGAAAGGGTGATAGGGCTTACGATCGTTGCTCTTGGAACATCACTTCCCGAGTTTGTCACCTCGGTTGCAGCCGCTAAAAAGAATAACGTAGATATAGCACTTGGTAATGTTGTGGGCAGTAACATAATCAATATACTTCTCATAATAGGTTTATCGGGAGTGATAGCGCCTGTAACCTTTGTTTCCACCTTTTTAATTGATATGGCAGTGGTAATACTGGCAGGATTTTTGGTATACGGCGTGTGTGTTTCAAGAAAGAAGATAGATAGAACAACGGGTATCATAATGCTCGTGCTGTATGGGGCATATTTCCTGTTTTTGCTTTTGGAATAAATGGAAATAAAATGAATGGGGCGTCACACTGTTAAATTACACAAGCCCAAAAGTATATTTTTTTGAAAAAATATTAAAATGCCTATTGAAATTTTTATCATTTGTGTGATATAATTATCCCATTAAAAAGCAGTAAAAAAGAAATTATATACATAATATCGGAGGTTTGAACATGGAAAGCATTATTCGTCCTGAGTCTATGCAGAGAATTACAACACCGGCTCTTGCACAGGCATTTATCGAGGAACAGGTAGCCGAAATTCGTAAAACGGTTGGTAGTGAAAAGGTATTACTCGCGCTTTCCGGCGGAGTGGATTCATCAGTTGTTGCGGCACTTCTTATCAAGGCGATCGGAAAGCAGCTCGTGTGTGTACACGTAAACCACGGCCTTATGCGTAAGGGTGAGAGTGAGCAGGTTATCGAAATTTTTGGTAAGGAGCTTGATTCAAACCTTATTTACGTTGACGCAACAGACCGTTATCTTGAGCTTTTAAAGGGCGTTTCAGAGCCTGAGCGCAAGCGTAAGATCATCGGAGAAGAGTTTATCAAGATCTTCGACGAGGAGGCTTCAAAGCTTGAGGGAATCGGTTTCCTCGCACAGGGAACGATCTATCCCGATATTATCGAATCCAAGGGAGTAAAGGCTCACCACAACGTTGGCGGACTTCCCGAGGATATGCAGTTCAAGCTTGTTGAGCCCGTAAAGCTTCTTTATAAGGATGAAGTCAGAGTAGTCGGAGAGGCACTCGGACTTCCTCACGCAATGGTATACCGTCAGCCGTTCCCCGGTCCCGGACTTGGAGTGAGATGTCTCGGTGCTATCACAAGGGACAGACTCCATGCACTTCGCGAGGCTGATGCAATTCTCAGAGAAGAATTTGACAATGCAGGTCTTGCAGAGAAGGTATGGCAGTACTTTATTGCAATACCCGACGTAAAGAGCGTTGGTGTAAAGGACGGTAAGAGATACGAGGGATGGCCTGCGATCATCCGTGCGGTAAATACAGTGGATGCAATGACAGCGACCATTGAGGAGATCCCCTACAGCGTTCTCCACCATATCACAAACCGTATCACAAAGGAAGTTGAAGGCATCAACCGTGTGCTCTACGACCTCACACCCAAGCCGATCGGAACTATAGAATGGGAATAATATAAACCGGCTAACAAGTGCCCGAACCCCCTTGGAAATAAAGGGCTTTCGGGCACTTTGCGTTTCGATGAAAACGCCTCTGCAACACTTTTGCAACACTCAAGTGAAAAAACGCAAAAAGGAATGGTTGCAAGTGGCTAGCAGATAGTTTGTGAGAAAAGGTGAAACGATGGGGACTTTCCAGAATCTAAAGAATCAAATATCAGGATCATTAAAAGCAAAAGAATATCTGGGTAATAGTAAATGGCTATGTGAATGCTTAAAATGTGGCAATGAGGTAGTCATTGCCACGGAGTGGTTTAATAGAAATCAGCGATTAGGAAGAGATGGTTGTAAACATGTTAAAAAGATCAAAGTAGGCGACACCTTTGGTTTTCTAACTGTTGTTGCACAATCGGATGACTATATAAAACCCAAAAGCAAAGCACATGAGCCAACATGGGAATGCCTCTGCACTTGTGGCAGGACTAAAGTAGTGTTAGAAAGCAATCTCAAGGCATATAAAAGCTTGACATGCGGTTTGTGTTCTAATAGAGTTTCTATTCCTGAAAAAGCAATAGTATTTTATCTTCAACAATGTTTTGATGAGGTCATCGAAAACTACAGACCAGACTTTTTAATGGGGAAAGAAATTGATATTTACATTCCTTCAATTAAATTAGGAATTGAATATGATGGTGTTAGATGGCATAAGGACGCAGAAGGAGATATAGAAAAAAATAAAATTTTATTTAGCAGTGGCATCAATGTTGTAAGAATTAGAGAGCCTGGTTGCCCGAGTTTGGACGATAGCTCTGTTTGCATTATTACACCTAAAACAACAACAAATGCTACACATATGACTGTCCCAATAAAGCAACTGTTAAGTTATATTTCCAAGACATACGGAACGAAAACCGTAACTGACATAGATTGCAACAGAGATAATGCAGACATATGCAAAAGCATAGTTTATTATAATGAAGAAAAGTCTTTGTTAAGTTTATTTCCTGAAATAGCAAAAGAATGGGATTACGATAAAAATTTTCCACTTACCCCAGATAAAGTTGCTGCACATTCAGGGAGAAAAGTTTGGTGGGTTTGCGAAAACGGTCATAGTTATTCCTCTGTAATTTCATCCAAAACAGGGGGTGAAAAATGCGCTTGTCCTGTATGTTCAGGAAAAGGCAGTGGCGCATATAAAAACGGAGTATACATTGGCCTGCACAGTTTGGGTAAAGAGAGACCAGAGATTGCAATTGACTTCAACGAAGTAAAGAACGTAGTAAGTGCTTTTGAGATTGCGGTTTCAAGCAATAAAAAAATTTGGTGGAAATGTCATGAATGTGGACATGAATGGCAAACAAAATTGAATAATCGCACTTCGAGTCTAAATACTGGATGTCCTGCTTGTGCTAGAAGGTTAAATAAGAATGGAAAAACTAGAGTACAGAATCTAGTTGCAAAAAAAGGAAGTTTGTTAGATCATAATAAAACACTTTGTGAAGAATGGTGCTATGATAAAAATGTTGCTTTAGGAATAGAACCAAACGAAGTCACAACCGGTAGTAATAAAAAGGTGTGGTGGAAATGCCGTGCATGTGGACATGAATGGGAGGCACTCATTAATAATAGAGCTAAAAAAGGAAGTGGATGCCCATGTTGTGCGAGAGGAAAAAAGTGATATTTTCACAACCACCCGGCACCATTCCACAAGCAATTTTGCAACTTTTTCTGCAACAAAAATTATGAAAAATAAAAAACAGAAGGAAAAGTGGTGCTAAATCCGCTGGTTTTGATAGTGTTTGGGGCATAAATAACCTTCAAAATACGACCTAAGAGGAGTGGGAATAAGACGGAAACCTCAAAAACCCTTGATTTTACGGGCTTTTTGAGTTCCTGTTTTCGTTCGTGACTACACATTGACTACACTTGGTTTTTCAGATGCTCTGCTTTTTACGGCAGAGCATCTTTTTTGCCCTTAGTCACCATCTTCTTCACTGATAATGCAATCGGTAAACTCGTCGATAAACTCGTCGGTGTTAGCCCAAATATTATAATATTTCCTACGGTATCGCCTTCGGTCTTATCTCCTATATCGTGATCAGCGTATTCTGCGGAGAACTAAAGAAGATCAAGGCAAGCTCATGGGTTATCGCCGCATTCTTTATTGCAATGCTTCTTTTGACCCACTGATTTGATCTAAATGTAATTTATCTTTATATTTAAAAAGACCTTGAGATGATTGTAATTCTCAAGGTCTTCTTTTTTTATTTTATAGGAAATTACTCTGTTTAGGAATAAAATGCCTTCCAAAAGGTGCACTCGTGTGGAGTATAGCTTTTTCCTGAGGCAGCAGACCGCTTTTTGAAAAATCATTCTCGTTTTTCACAGGCTTTTTTAAAAAACGACCTGATAATATATGACATTATCCAAAAATGATAAAATTTCAAAAAAATACAAAAAATGTATTGAAAAAAATTGAAAAATGGAATAAAATCATATTATAAAAAACACAAATCTATTTTTTTGTAAATATGTGACTTTTTTCGTAGCAAAGGAGTTGAAATTAAATATGAATTTTATAGGGGACTATTTTGCCTTGGGGCTGGTTCTTGTCTTGTTTTTGTTTTTTATTGATAGCAAAACCAGTCTGCGCCATATGTCTTGGTCCGGTAAGCTTTTTATTATTTCTTTGGTGATGACGGCTTTGACCGCCGTTACGAACCTGTTTACAGGCTTCCTTTTGGAGCAGACGGGTGTTTCACTGTGGGAGAATATGCTTGCCAACACTATGTATTTCGTAATTGCTTTGGTGACGACCAACTTTTTGGCACTTTATTTGTTCCGAAAGATATTGGAGCATACGCATCAGCGCCACTGCATGAGAAGAGCTTACATCGGACTTTTTCTGATTATGGTGATCTACCTTATCATGGTATTTTTAAATATTTGGACCAAATGGCTGTTCTACTTCTCGGAGGACGGAACCTACTGTCGAGGCCCTCTTAACGGACTTGGATATATTGCAGCCACAATGCAGCTGGTTCTCGTAATCATATGCTTTATCAGAAACAAACAAACCTCCGGTAAGAATATGCGCCGAGTGCTTATAATGATTTCTCCTGTCATTCCGCTTTGTGTGATCGTGCATATCATTCATCCCGATATAATGCTCAATAGCTTTATTATTGCTCTTGTGGTCATGGTACTGTTTTTAACGTACCAAGGCCAGCGTCACGGTGTACATTCCTTGACTCAGTTGAATGACCGTCATCGCTTCTTTACAGAGATAGAGCATCGAATTTCTACAGGAGAGAAGTTCCAAGTTTTTCTGATCAATATCAAAAACTACGGCTCTATCAATCAGAAATACGGTAATTACTTCGGCGATGAGATACTGTATCAGTTTGCATATTCCTTGGAAAGACTACTTCCCGACAGTATGACCTTTCATATGAACGGAACTGTTTTTGCGGTGATACTCAGATATACCAATCAGAATATTTCCGAAAAGCAATGCGGCGCCATTTTGGACTTTCTGGAAAAAGGTATCAAATGCGGAGATTATCATGTGGATATCGACTATATTGTAGCTCACTATATCACACATGGAGAAGAAGATGGTGCAGAGGATCTTTATGAAACTATGGAGTATGCCATCTCCAAAGCATATAAGACCAACAACCGATATACTCGATGCGGACTGGATGAGACCAACGAGGTTAGGCGCAGACGGTATTTGATAGAAAAGCTTCAAACTATTGACAGGCAGCATGGCTTTGAACTCTTTTTTCAGCCTATACAATGTCAAGCAACGGGAAGATTTTCTTCAATGGAGGCGCTGATCCGTTTACGTGACACCGACGGGAAGCTGATCAGCCCCGGAGAATTCATTCCGATCGCCGAGCAAACAGGAATGATCTCACCGATCACGTGGTTCGTTTTGGAAGAGGTCTGTCGGACGTTGAAAAACAATCCCGAGCTTGATGATATCAGCGTTTCCATCAATGTGCCGCAGACTCAGATCTTTGAAAAGGGCTTTGTTCCTCGCTTCTGCGGAACCGTTGAACAGGCAGGAGTCAACCCAAAGCGCATTTGTCTTGAATTTACGGAGCGTTCGCTTTTAAATAACTTCAATCAGACTCTTAGCATCATGGAAGAAATGTCCGAAAAGGGCTTCCGTTTTTATCTTGATGATTTCGGCGTAAGCTATTCCAACTTTAACTGTCTGTTGCAGCTCCCCTTCAGTGTGATCAAACTTGATTCCTGTTTAGTGCATTTTGATAAGGAAGGCAATAAAAGCTATGCAACCCTTCGTACATTGACAAAGCTGTTTCAAAAAATGGATCTGACTGTGGTTGCAGAGGGTGCGGAGGACGAAGATGAAGTCCGTATGCTGAAGGAGCAAGGCGTTGACCGAATTCAAGGGTATGCACTGGCACGTCCGATGGCATTGGATATGCTGCTTGAATTTTATCGGGGAAATTGACTTTTTAAAAAAGATATAATGATAAAAAACTAAAAAAGGGGTAGGGAAGCAATATGGAGCTTATTGAAAAAACCAAAGAATCCGAACTTATCTTTGACGGCAAGGTGGTGCATCTTTACCGTGATATCGTTACACTTCCGAACGGTGGAGAGAGCGTAAGAGAATATGTCAAGCACCTCGGTGCAGTTTGCGTTATACCGATAACCGATGACGGGAGAGTTATACTCGAAAGACAGTACAGATATGCCGTTGGGGAAACTCTTATAGAAATTCCCGCGGGAAAGCTTGATTATGCCGGTGAGGATCCCGTGTCGGCAGCCCTCAGAGAGCTTCGCGAGGAAACAGGAGCCGTACCGAGTGAGCTTATCCCCATGGGTATATATTACGGGTCACCTGCCATTATGGGCGAGAAGATATATATGTATATGGCTCGCGGACTCAGCTTCGGCAAGGACGATCTTGATAAGGATGAATTCTTGGAGGTATTTACCTTGCCTCTTAACGAAGCCGTGGAAATGGTCCTTCGGGGTGAGATTTCCGACGGCAAGACTCAGACTGCCATTCTTCGAGCGAAAATGATGCTTGAGCGCGGATGAATTATAATTTTTAAAAGCCCAATTATACTGCCGACGCCGAGAAAAAGGTGCTCGGCAGTTCTTTTATCTTGCAAGTAAAATGACAATTGTTTGCGTGAAATTTTAGCGATTTAATGCAGTGAAAAAATAAAGAAAAAGTACTGAAAAAGCCTTGACATTGGGTGATTTGTATGGTATTATACCCCTGTTGCGAAAAACGCACAAAAATAAAAAATACATAGGAGAAATACTAATGAAGAGAGTAATTTCACTTGTTCTCGCTGTTATGATGCTTGCAGGCGCAATGCTTGCTTTTGCTTCTTGTAACACAGAGAAGAAGATTACCATCGCTGTTCCTAACGACGCAACCAACGAAGCAAGAGCACTTCTTTTGCTTGAGAGCATGGGTTACATCAAGCTTAAGGAAGGCGCAGGTATCACAGCTACAAAGGCTGACATCGCTGAAAATCCCTACAACATCGAGATCGTAGAGATCGAAGCAGCAAACATCCCCAACCAGCGTCAGGACGTTGATTATGCAATTATCAACTCAAACTACGCGATCAGCGCAGGTCTTAATCCCATGAGTGACGCCCTCAATCTTGAAGGTTCTTTCTCTGCATATGCAAACATCCTTGCAGTTAAGGAAGGCAATGAGAACACAGACAAGATCAAGGCGCTTGTTGCAGCACTCAAGAGCGAAGAAGTTAAGACTTACATCACAAACACATACAGCGGTGCTGTTGTAAGCACAGTTGATACAACAACTGACGGCTTTGACACAACTGTTGACTATGAGGCGCTCAAGGGCACAACAATTACAGTTGCTGCATCTCCCACACCTCACGCAGAGATCCTTGCAGAGGTTAAGAAGATCCTTGCAACAAAGGAGATCACACTTGATATCAAGGAGTACTCCGACTACGTTCAGCCCAACAACGTTGTAGACAGCGGCGAGGTTGACGCAAACTACTTCCAGCACGTTCCCTATCTTGATGACTTCAACGCAAACAATGGTACAAAGGTTGTTTCTGTTGCAGCTATCCACGTTGAGCCCATGGGAATCTACGGCGGTAAGCAGACATCACTTGACGCAATTAAGGGCTAATTAGTTCTAAAAAACGACTCTAATCCCCTTCAAAAGTTTTTGAAAGGGGTTCGGGGAAAGCTTTTTTCAAAAAGTTTCCCCGAAAAAAGCGGCGTACCGCCGCAGGAGAAAGCTGTACTCTACACGAGTGCGTCTTTATGGAGTTTATTTTATTTCAAAATAAAGTATTTTTCTATAAAGTAAAAATGGGGATGGGTTTTACACCATCCCTTTGTAAATGTAAAGCAATAAGGAGAAGCAAAATGATAGAAATTAAGAATCTGACAAAGACCTTCAGCACTGCGGACGGAAAAGTCGAGGCGCTTTCCGACGTAAATCTTACGGTTAATGACGGAGATATATTCGGAATAATCGGAATGAGCGGTGCGGGAAAGAGTACCCTTGTGCGTTGTATAAATATGCTTGAGCGTCCCACAGAGGGACAGGTGGTAATTGACGGAGTGGATATCGGGGCGCTTTCTGAAAAGAAGCTTCGCGAGGTTCGCCGCAACGTGACAATGATATTTCAGGGCTTTAATCTTCTCATGCAGAGGACCTGTCTTAAAAACATTTGCTTTCCCCTTGAGCTTGCGGGAGTAAAGAAGGAGGAAGCCGTTAAAAAGGCAAAGGAGCTTCTTGAGGTGGTAGGTCTTCCCGATAAGGCAAACGCATATCCCTCACAGCTTTCAGGCGGTCAGCAGCAGAGAATTGCAATCGCAAGAGCCC
>JAZQRT010000100.1:0-8555 GCA_045629725.1 Eubacteriales bacterium
GTCAATTCGGAGGAACATAATGAAAATACTCGTTGTAAATGCAGGAAGTTCATCTTTGAAGTTCCAATTATTCGACGTTGAAAACAACTATGCAGTTCTCGCAAAGGGTCTTTGCGACAACGTTGGTCTTTCAACAAGCAAGCTTAAGTACACAAAGACAGGCTGCGAGGAGGTTTGCATTTCCGTTGAAATGAAGAACCACTCCGTTGCAACACAGATGATGTCCGACGCTCTCATGGGTAAGGTTGAGGGCATGGAGGCATGTATCGCTTCTATGGACGAGATCTCTGCCGTTGGTCACAGAGTTGTGCAGGGCGGTCCTTACTTCTCTGAGTCAGTTGTTGTTACAGATGACGTTATGGAAAAGCTCGCTCTTTGCTATGACTACGCGCCCCTTCACACAAACGCTCACATTCAGGGACTTAAGGGTTGCTTTGAGGTTATGCCCGGCACTCCCAACGTTCTTGTATTCGATACAGCGTTCCACACAACAATGCCCGACTATGCTAAGACATACCCCATTCCCTATGAGATGACAAAGGATATGCACATCCGCCGCTACGGTGCTCACGGAACGTCCCACAAGTACGTTGCTATCGAAATGTGCAAGATCCTCGGCAAGACAGAGGGAACAAAGATCGTAACATGCCACCTCGGAAACGGTTCTTCCATTTCTGCTGTTAAGGACGGCAAGGTTATCGACACATCCATGGGTCTTACACCTCTTGCAGGTGTTGAGATGGGTACACGTTGCGGAGATATCGACCCCGCTATCGTTCCCAAGATGATGGAAACATACAACGTTGGAGTTGAGGGAATCAATGACTTCATGAACAAGAAGTGCGGACTTCTCGGAGTTTCCGGTCTTTCTTCCGACATGAGAGAGCTTATTGCTGAAATTCAGAAGGGCGGCGAAAAGGCTGACCGTTGCCAGCTCGCTGTTAATATTCTTATGTATCAGATCAAGAAGTATATCGGAAGCTACGCTGCAGCTCTCGGCGGCGTTGACGCTATCGTATTCACTGCAGGTATCGGTGAAAACAACGGTATGCTCCGCGCAGGTGCGCTTGAAGGACTTGAGTTCCTCGGTGTTGATCTTGACAAGGAAGTTAACGCTAAGACAATGGGCAGAAACGGCGTTACAAAGCTTTCCACAGATAGCTCAAAGGTTGCGGTTTACATGATCCCCACCAACGAGGAATACATGATCGCAAAGGACACCTACGATCTTACAAAGTAATTTATCTTCTTAAAAGCTCCGTCACGCGGGGCTTTTTCTTTTTGTCCTGACAATGTACTTTTTGGCATATACTCCGAAAAATCCGTCAATAATCTACTAAAAGATTTCAGACGAGGAGCTTCTTCCAATGAATAATAAATTACTTATCTCAAAGGTCTTTTCAAAATACAGGGGGAGCGAGGGAATATATCCCCTTCGCAAATATTCTGCCTATCTTCTTCACGGCTCACCAAAAA
The DNA here is from genome assembly GCA_045629725.1 of Eubacteriales bacterium. Lineage (GTDB taxonomy): Bacteria > Bacillota > Clostridia > Oscillospirales > CAG-272 > SIG714. Next base: position 1,477 of record JAZQRT010000100.1, read on the forward strand.
AATGCAGGAGAGTCAGCGTCCTTATAAAAAATGCGCTTGACGATGAAGCGTCCTCAGAGCTTACTCCCAAGATCATTTTTGAAAAAATGCGCTCTTTGGAGGAACTGCAGGACACGGAGATACATCTTTTCGCTTACGCTCTGACGCGGGAGGTATTTCTCGCGCTTTTAAATGAAAAGCTCCCTCTCCAAAAGGGCATTTCCCTGCTTGCGGGGCTTGAGGAGCTTGATATGGATGAGATATATTCAAGGCTCTCGGAGGTAAACAGGATCCTTCTTTCCAAAAATCCCCACCATTACCGCATCAGCGATGAAGCAACGAGGCGGCATATCCGCGAGAGGATTTACCGATATGCGCGTCATCATAAAATATCGGAAATTGAAGGCGCCAAAATTTACACATCGGAGAAAGGCTCTTGCCCTCATGCTGTTTCTCGGCTTTTCTTTCCCATACTCCTTGGTCTGACAGCTCTTTTTTCCCTGCCCATCATTTTTCTTTTGGGTATTATTCCCTTTTTCATTCTCCTTCTTCCGATATTCGAGGTCGTCCGCACCATTCTTTTATATATAACATCAAGAAACGTTCCCTCGGGCTTTATTCCTCGCCGAGAAGGACAGAAAATTCCCAAAAACGCCCTGACCGTTACGGTCATCACATCCCTTATCGACAAAGACAATCTTGAAAGACTCCTTGAGAGCGTTGAGGATATTTACAACCGAAACCGTGAAGACAATGCCGTTTTCGGAATTCTCGGAGATCTGCCCGAGCACACAAGCGCAGAATGTGAAAATGACCGAGAGATAATAAAGCTCGCAGAGGACGGAATAAAAAAACTGAACTCACGTTACGGTGAGCACTTCTGTCTTTTCCTGCGCCCGAGAAAATATATTATGGACTCGGGAAAATTCTCGGGACGGGAAAGAAAGCGCGGCGCCATCATTGATCTTTGCGCTCTGCTTGATGACCATTCCCGCGCTTCGGATTTTGAAAGTGTCATTCTTCCGCGGCAGTTCCGAAAGGGCGTGCGATATCTTGTTACCCTTGATTTTGACACCATTCCCTGCCACAACGATATTCGACGTATGGTACTTGCCATGCTCCACCCCGACAACAAGCCGATTATAAAAAACGGAAAAGTCATCAAGGGACATGGCATCATGCAGCCACGCATCGTGCTTTCTCCCGAAGCTGCCGCATCCTCCCCCTTTACCCTCACTCTTTTCGGAACGGGCGGTGAGGATAATTACAGGGTTCCCTCCTTTGATTTTTACCAATCACTGTTCGGCAGAGGATTGTTCTGCGGTAAGGGGATAATTGACGTTGAGGTCTTCAACAAGGTCCTTGCCCCCGCCTTTGAGGAGGAACGCATCCTCAGCCACGATATTCTTGAGGGCACCTACGCCCGTTGCGGTTATCTTTCCGACACGGTCCTTATGGATTCCTGCCCGAAAAATCCGATATCCTATTACAAACGCCTTCACCGATGGATACGGGGAGATGTTCAAGCAGGTCTTTACCTCGGGAAAAAGGTCACTCGCGCCTCGGGAGAATCAGTTAAAAATCCTCTTGACGGGATTTCACGCTTCATGATCTTTGACAATATTCTCAGGGCGTTTTTATATCCCTGCGTTTTTCTCAGTCTTATATACGCCCTTATCTCCACCTCCGATATTTCCGTTTTAGCGGCGCTTGTGGGAATTGCTCCGATCATCCTGCCGTTTATTTTTACTTTTCTTTCCTCCTTGCTCCGCCACCCGCGAAGATTTTACTCAAATGCCCTGGAGAGCATTTGCCGAAGCTTTTGCAATACCCTTTATAACGTATCAGCCATTCCGACGGAAGCCTTTACCTCTCTTGACGCAATACTGCGAAGCCTGTGGCGAATGAAGATCTCCCGAAAAAATCTTTTGCAGTGGACGACCTCCGAAAAAGCCGATAAAAAAAAGACGGGCTTTGCTCCATACCTTACCCGCTTTTTACCCTCCGCTCTTACAGGTCTTCTGTTCATTCTTTTCACCTCCCACCCATTTCTTGACCTTTTCGGAGTCTTGTGGATTCTTTTTCCCATAATGGCATATGCCCTTTCATCACAATATCCCGAAAGACCTGCCTCGAAAGAAGGTCAAAAGCGTCAGCTTTACGAATATTGCCGCGACGCTTGGAAATACTACGAAGCCTTTGTTGGGGAAAGCACGGGACATCTGCCTCCCGATAATTTCCAAGAAACGCCCACTCCACGTATTGCCGCGCGTACATCTCCCACAAATATCGGAATGTATCTTCTCTGTGTTGGCGCCGCTTACAAATTCGGCTTTATCGGTAAAGAAGCCGCACTCGGGCGTATAAGAGATACCCTCAAGACCCTTGAGACGCTCCCGAAATACAAGGGGCATTTGTATAACTGGTACGACACCTCAAATCTTTGTGTCATCGGAACGCCCTACATCTCCACCGTTGACAGCGGAAACCTTCTTGCCTGTCTTATCGCCCTTAAGAGCGCTCTTGAAGAAATGGGCGGAGATGCGGAGATAGAGCTCTGTGAAAAGCTCATAGAGGACGCAAAATTTGATTTTCTTTATGACTCAAAAAAGAAAATGCTTTCTCTGGGCTTCAACACCGCAACCCTTACTCTCACGGACAACTGCTACGACCTCATGATGAGCGAGGCTCGGACGGCTGTTTATATTGCTCTTTCAAGGGGTGAGGTCCCAAGCTGTGCCTGGTACAAAATGGGACGCCCGACTGTAATGAAAAAGGGACATCTCGGCGTTATGTCTTGGTCGGGTACCGCCTTTGAATACTTTATGCCCGCTCTTTTTCTGCCTGTATACAACGGAAGCATTTTTTACGAGGCGCTTGGGTTTGCCCTTTCCGAGCAAATGCGCGACCACGTCCACTCCCTTTGGGGACGCTCGGAATCCGCATACTTTGCCTTTGATTACGATATGAATTATCAATACCGCGCCTTCGGAACTAAATTTCTTTCATATGATAAAGAAAATCTGAAAAATGACGTGATCTCTCCCTACTCATCCTTTTTGGCACTTGCCGTTTCAAGCTCTCAGCCCCTTGCAAATCTTTCAAGGCTAAAAAAATTCGGAGCATACGGACAATACGGCTTTTACGAAGCTGTTGATTTTACAAGGAGCAGAGTCGGAAAAGGACACGCCGTGATCCGCTCCTATATGGCGCACCACGTTGGAATGAGTATCCTTTCCGCCCTGAATTGTACGCACAACAATATTGTTGTAAAGTGGTTCATGCTTGATCCCGTTATGAGAGCGGGAAAGCCTCTGCTTTTTGAAAAGATACCCTCCGAGGTTTATATTGACAAGTATAAGCTTCCTCCCGCAGAGAAAGATCCTCCCCAAATATCCCACTATCTGAAAAGCACTGTACCGTCACAAAAAGACTCGGGAGAATATCTCCCCGACAGCGCCTCATACTCCGCAGGAAAAGTACGCTTCACCCTCCTTTCCTCGGGTAAGGTATGCGCTTTTTATAAAAACAAGGCTCTTTTTTACCCGTTTTTCAATGAACTTTCCGATCTTCGCGGCTTTGGTATCCGACTCAAATCGGGAGAGGGCATTATCGATCCCTTAAAGGAAAGCGAATTCACCTCCTACCTTACCGGTGCGGTATTTAAGGGCAGAAAAAAGGGCATCTCTTACCGTACGGGCTTTACTCTTTCCGAGACCTATTCTGCCATTTGCATAGGAATTGAGCTTTACGGGAATTTCAAATCCGTCACCCCCCTTGTTTTCTTTGAGCCCGTCCTTGACACCCTTTCCGCCTTTAGAGCACACCCTGCCTTTTCGGGACTTTCCGTTACCTCTCATTACGATGAGGCATCGGGACTCCTTATGTACTGCCGAAAGGAGAGAGAGAAAGATCACCGTGAGACGTGGCTTGGAATCTATCCCCATTTTGGCGGTGATTTTGAATTTGTTACAAGGAGGAACGAAGCATTTTCATCCTTTTATCAAGCCGAGGATATTGACAGGCTTACAAAAAAGAGGTTTTCCTGTGATGACGGAGCTTGTATAATGCCCTTTTGCGGAATTAAAAAAGCCTCTCGCTCAACGGGAGGACGATATAAAACCGAGATCATTCTTTTTTGCGCCGACACCAAGGATGAGCTCCTTGGAAGCCTTGCAAGATTTATAAAGGACAAACGCCGTAAAAAGTGCTCAAGTGCACAGCTGTTTTCCAAGGAAACGGAGGCATCTGCAAAAAGGACCTATCTTTTAGCCTCGGCGGATATGACACTCATTAAATTAGCAAGCGCACTGCGAACAAGATTTTTGACGCAAAACAAGAGAATATCCGATGCTATGCCCCTCGGCAGACGTGATATACTTTATTCAAACGGTATCTCCGGTGACCTGCCCATCGTATGCCTTGTGCTTGAAGCACTCCCGAATATATCTCACCGTCAAATTATTTCCTGCTTTGCAAGAGCCTGCCGTTATATGAAGCTTCAAGGGGAGGAGTTTGATCTCGTTATCGTCTGCCGAGGCGATGATGAGTCAGATCCTTACAGAAGCCCCATCAAGCACGAGGTCATGAAATGTATAACCGACGCCGTAGGATATTCCCCTCTTTACAGAAAAGGAGGAATATATATCACCTCAAGGGGCAGCGAAAAAGACTATCAGCCCTTTGCGGATTTCTCCGTGACCCTTGATGAGAGCATTATTCTCCTCAATTTAATTGAAAACTTACGCAGAAACAACAGCGTTATCAAAAAGGAGATAAGATCGCACCTTTATCTTCCCACAGTCGGAACCGAGGGTGAATTTACAAGGGAGGGCTACCTTGTTAAAAAGGGCAATATGGCGCGTCCTTGGAGCTATATTTATTCCACAAGACTTTTCGGGACCCTTCTTACCCTTAATTCCCTCGGCTTTACTTGGTACAGAAATTCAAGACAGCACCGCCTCACCCCTTGGAGCAACGATCCCCTTCTTGAATGCAGGGGTGAAACGCTGATGCTTGAGATCTGCTCTGTGAAATTTGACCTTGCAGCCATTTCGGACAAGGTCATATTTAAAAAAGAATGCGCTCTTTACTCCGGAAGCGTCAGCGGAATATCATATACTCTTGAGGTCGGTGTATCCCCCGATCTGCCCTTCAAATATATAAACGTCAAGCTTAAAAACGAAACGGAGCTTGACCTCAGCGCGGAGCTTGAATATATCATCACCCCAGAGCTTGGGGACGGCTCCTCCCGTTCCTACAACAAAAAGCTTCAAGACGGATTTGCAATATACTCAAATGCGGACCTTTCCGCCTCGGGGAATATATCCCTTTTCGTGACAAACGGAAAAAGAAAAATAACCCTCGGCTGCGGCGAAGAAAGATCAACCGAGTTTATACTCGGCGCGCTGAACAGACGGTATGACCGCGGATTTTACCTCATGACGGAGCAAATAAAAAGCAAAAACGCTCTTTCAAAAATACAACAGAAATATAATGACATCTTCTCTGCGATAACCGACACGTTTCAACTCAGGTGCCGAGACAAATCCCTTGAAAATATGTTCAATTTCTATCTTCCCTACACCGCATCCGCAGTCCGTATATTCGGAAGAACGGGTTTTTATCAGTCGGGCGGAGCATATGGCTTCCGAGATCAGCTTCAAGATGCTCTTTGCCTCGGAAATGCCGCCCCCGAGCTTTTAAAAAATCAAATTCTCCGCTGCGCCGCAAAGCAGTTTCCCGCAGGTGACGTCCTCCATTGGTGGCATGAAAACACCCACGGGGAATATAAGCTCCTCGGTGTTCGTACCCGTTGCTCCGACGACTTTTTATGGCTTCCCGCAGCGGTAACGGAATATATATCTATAAGCGGAGACCGCGATATCCTTGACGTCAAGATCCCATACCTTGACTCTCCCCCGCTCCTTGACGGACAGCTTGAAAGATGCGAGTTCCCACAAAAAAGCGAAAAAAAGGAAAGCCTGTTTTATCACTGCATACGCGCCCTTGAAAGAGGCATCTCAAATATTTCGCAAGAAAACGGTATTCCTCTTATGGGCTCTTGCGATTGGAATGACGGCTTCAGTCTTGTGGGTGCCGAGGGACGGGGCACGAGCGTATGGCTTGGAAGATTTTTGCAAATTACGCTTGATCGCTTTGCAGAGCTTTGCCGTGATATCCACGAGAGTGATTATGCCGACAAATTCTCCGCCGCATCTCAACGGTTAAATGACAATATTGAAAAAAACTGCTTCACGGGAGAATATTATCTAAGAGGCACCTATGATGACGGCTCGCCCCTTGGTGACAAAGGCTGTGCAGAATGTAAGATCGACCTTCTTCCCCAAGCCTTCTCCGTTTTTTCATCGGGAGATAACGAAAGGACAAGAAAAGCCATGCAGATCGCCTACGATGAGCTTTACCGCCCCGATGCCGATATACTGTGCCTTTTCACACCGCCCTTCAAGGAGGCAATAAAAAATCCGGGGTATATTGCAGCCTACGTTCCCGGAATCCGTGAAAACGGGGGGCAATATACTCACGCCGCCCTTTGGGGAGCTATTGCTCTTTTTTGTCTTGGAGAAAACGAAAAGGGCTACAAAATACTCCGCGCCTGTAATTCCGCATCAAAATATGAAAACGAAAGCCTTGCGGGGCGTTACGGCGGTGAGCCCTATGCCATAGCGGGAGATATATATTCAAACCCCGATTTTTCGGGATACGCGGGCTGGACTCACTATACGGGAGCGGCAGGCTGGCTTTACAGGACCGTGCTTTGTACGCTGCTTGGATACAAGCCCCTTCCGAAATATAACGCCTTTTCACTCTGCCCCTCTCTTTCCGATTCCTTCCCGGAGTTTGAGCTTACCGTGAAAAAGCACGGAACCGTATACCGTATAGGTGCTGAGATGGGCGAAAAAAATCAATATATACTTGATGGAAAAGAACACCTTAATCAATTTATTTTTGATAAAAAGGAGCATTATTTAAAAATAGTTGTTGCAAAAAAACAAAAACTGTTGTAAAATACAATTAAGTAAATATTGTATTTTTTTGTGGCTTAACGAATGATAAAAAAACTCAGGACCGAGCTTGAA
>JAZQRT010000101.1:0-7551 GCA_045629725.1 Eubacteriales bacterium
TTATGTGTGTCCGTAGGGGCGATTCATGAATCGCCCGTTTTTGTTTTGCGTATTTCAGCGGGCGATTCGTGAATCGCCCCTACGAGTAAACATCTTTATGAGAACCATCCTAAGGATTCGGGCTTTTTTGTTACCCTAAAGTATTAAAACAATAAATACTTCGCATTTGTGGTTGTTGTTTCAATAATATCCTCAGGAGTCGTTCCGCGTAGCTCGGCAAGCTTTTCTGCGGTGTGTATCATCAATGCGGACTGATTCAACTTTCCGCGGTGAGGAACGGGTGCAAGATAGGGTGCATCCGTTTCAATGAGTAAACGATCAGGAGAAACCACCTTTGCCGCTTCCTGCAGATTTACCGCGTTTTTAAAGGTCACAGAACCGGAAAAGGAGATATAAAATCCAAGTCTTTCAAGCTCCTTTGCCATTTCGGCAGAGCCCGAAAAGCTGTGCATGATACCACGGTAGGGCTTCACCTTGCGTATCATATCAATGGTTGCGCCATGAGCCTCTCGGTCATGGATTATAACGGGAAAATCAAGCTCCTTTGCAAGAATGAGCTGAGCTTCAAAGACTTTTTTCTGCTCCTCGGGCTCGGAAAAATTATAGTGAAAGTCAAGTCCGATCTCTCCAAGAGCCACAACTTTATTTTTTCTGACCATTAAAGATTCAAGCTCTGCCATGGCAGAGTCGATATCCCCTGCGTAGCGTCCGCTTTCGTGAGGGTGGATACCTGCGGCAGCGTAAATTTGCTCGTATCTGTCCGCAAGGTAGATGGATGCCTTTGAGTCCTCGATATCCGTTGAAGCATTTAATATATATGACACGCCGTTTTCAAGCACATATGAGAGAATTCCTTCCTGCCCGTTTTCGGCAGAAAGGAATTTTTCATCATTATAGTGGGCGTGTGTATCAAACATACCCATTTTCGTCATCTTACTCTCTCTCCAAGGGGTGTTTCGGGATCAAGGAATATAACTCTTACGGTTTCCTCGCCCGATGCAAGGATCATTCCGTTTGACTCAACTCCGCAAAGTGTTACGGGCTTGAGGTTGCAAACAAGGATAACCTTTTTGCCTACAAGCTCCTCGGGCTTATAGTACTTTGCAATACCCGATACAACCTGACGCTGCTCGTATCCGAGGTCAACCTGAAGCTTCAAGAGCTTTTTAGCCTTCTTTATGGGCTCAGCGAAAAGAATTTCGGCACTTCTGAGTTCAACTGCACCAAAGGTATCGAATTCAATGGGGGGCATTTCGTCTGCGGGACGCTCCTTCGCCTTTGCCGCCTTTTCAGCTTCAGCCTGCTTTGCCTCCATATCAGCAATAAACTTAGCCTCATCAATTCTTGCAAAAAGAACCTCGGAAGCACCCGTTGAAACACCGTATTTCAAGGAACCGAAGTTCTTTGCGCTCTCATAATCCTTCACGTCGGTTGCAAGTCCCGCAAAGATCTTTTCTGCCGTTGAGGGCATGAAAGGAATAAGGAGAACTGCCGCAATTCTGATGGTTTCAAGAAGGTTATAAAGCACTGTTCCAAGTCTTTCGCGGTTTTCCTCACTCTTGGCAAGAGTCCAGGGTGTTGTTTCATCGATATACTTGTTAGCACGGCGAAGAAGTGTAAATACATCCTCAACCGCGTCTGCAATATGGTAGCTTTCCATATTCTTAAAGTGATCCGCAACTGCCTTTTCTGCCGCCGCTTTAAGCTCTGCATCGAACTCACCCTCGCAGGTGGGCGCAGGAATAACACCGCCGAAATATTTTGCGGTCATAGCAAGTGTACGGGACACAAGGTTACCAAGATTGTTTGCAAGGTCTGTGTTAAATCTCTTGATGAGATTTTCGTAGGTAATATTTCCGTCCTGTCCGTAAGGCATTTCAGAAAGAACGTAGTGACGAACGCCGTCTACTCCGAAAAGCTCGGAAAGCTCGTCTGCATACATTACGTTGCCCTTTGACTTACTCATCTTATCGTTACCGAAAAGAAGCCAAGGGTGACCGAATATCTTTTTAGGAAGGGGCTCACCCAGAGCCATAAGGAAGATGGGCCAATAGATCGTGTGGAATCTTACGATATCCTTACCGATAATATGCACGTCTGCGGGCCAATACTTATTATACTTTTCACTTGCTCCGTCAATATCATATCCAAGTGCGGTGATATAGTTGGTAAGAGCATCCAGCCATACGTAAATTACGTGCTTATCATCAAAATCAACGGGAATACCCCATTTAAACGAGGTTCTTGAAACACAAAGGTCCTGAAGTCCCGCATAAAGGAAGTTGTTGAGCATTTCCTTCTTTCTTGACTCGGGCTCGATAAATTCGGGATTTTCCTCAATATGCTTGATAAGGGCATCCGCATACTTACTCATTTTAAAGAAATACGCTTCTTCCTTAGTCTTTGTTACGTCACGTCCGCAGTCGGGGCATTTGCCCTCCTTGAGCTGAGTTTCTGTAAAGAATGACTCACATGGTACACAGTACCATCCCTCGTATTCGTTCTTATAAATATCGCCCTGTTCGTAGAAACGGCGGAACATCTTTGCAACTACTCTTTCGTGATAGTCATCGGTAGTTCTTATAAAATGATCGTAGGAGATATCCATCAGATCCCAAAGTCCGCGGATGGTTCCCGCCACCTCGTCAACGTATGCCTTGGGTGTTATACCCTTTTCATTTGCAAGGTTCTCGATCTTCTGTCCGTGCTCATCAGTTCCTGTACAGAAAAACACGTCGTATCCCTGCTGACGCTTAAATCTTGCAACGGCATCACTCATGATGATCTCATAAATATTTCCTATATGAGGCTTTCTTGATGCATATGCTATTGCCGTTGTAAGATAAAATTTCCCTTTGTTTTCCATTTTATCTTTTTCCCTCCCTCAATTTTTGGAGTATTGTTTTAAAATAATCGGGCAGTTCACTGTCAAATTCCACCCATTCACCGCTTTCAGGGTGAGTGAATGCAATATATTTGGCATGTAGGCACTGTCCCTCCAATATTTTCTTATTCTTTTTTTCAAATTCGGTGGTGCCGCCGCCATATAGCTCATCACCGTAAAGCGGATGTCCAAGGCTTGACATGTGGACTCTTATCTGATGCGTCCTGCCCGTTTCAAGCCTGCACTCCACAAGGCATGCTCCGCTGAAGCGTTCCAAAACCCGATAATGCGTTTTTGCCGGCTTGCCGTCCTGCGTTATTGCCATTTTAAGCCGGTTTTTGGGGTTTCTGCCGATATTACCCTCGATCGTTCCTTCATCTTCCTTAAGATTTCCCACAACGATCGCGTTGTATATTCTCTCAAAGCTATGCTCTTTTATCTGCAGGGCAAGATTCAGGTGCGCAGAGTCATTCTTTGCAACGATCAATATTCCGCTTGTGTCCTTATCGATCCTGTGAACGATCCCCGGTCTTATCACCCCGTTTATCCCCGAAAGTCTGCCCTCAAGAGCATGAAGCAGAGCGTTCACCATTGTTCCCTCATAGTTTCCGGGTGCAGGGTGGACTACCATCCCTTTGGGCTTATTGACGATCGCAAAGGACGAATCCTCATATATAATCTGTATAGGAATATCCTCTGCCTTCGCCTCGGTAGGTATCGGCTCCGGCGGCAGTATCTCGATCTTGTCACCTATCTCGACCTTGTATTTATTATCTTTTATCTTGCCGTTTACGGTGATATCTCCGCTATCATTCATTTTTTGCAGTGCCCACCTTGTATACTCAGTCTTTCGTGTCAAATATGAATCCAGCCTTATCCCCGCATCCTCGGCTATTATGATTATTTTTTCCATTCTTTTTTCCAAGGGGAACTTACCTTTTTTGTAAAAAAGGTAAGCCAAAAAACTTTAATAAAAGTGTTTTTTATTACATTTTTATTTGTGCCACTACTCATCATAAGAGTGAAGCGTCACGCTTCCTTTTCCGCTTCTTCGGCGGCTTTTGCGGCTTTTTCTGCTTTATAAATCTTCACTTCCGAAATTATCATAGCAATAATAAGAAGTCCTGTTCCCACAACGACTGCACTGTCTGCCACGTTGAAGATATAATTCCATATCTTCGGGAAGGCACAAAAGTCGATAAAATCAATTACGGTTCCATTGAATATCTCCTCACCGTAAAAGGTTCGGTCGATCATGTTACTGAAACCACCCGAAAGGATAAGGCTGAGACTTATCATCGAAAGTCCGTCAAGCTTTTTTCTGTACTTTATCATCAGCACCGCTATAACGATAATAGCAACCGTTGAAAATATCATAAAAAGCCAACGCATATTATCCATCTTGCCAAAAGCTGCGCCGTCGTTTCTGATATAGGTAAAATTCAATATGCCCGGTATCACCTCAATGGACTGCCCAAGCTCCATTGTTTTTACAACTATCCATTTTGTCACTTGATCCACAATGGGTACAAGTGACAAAACGGCAATTACTGCGATCAAAATTCCGCTCATTCTCCGATTATCTCCACACAACGATAGCAGAGGAATCCGCCGTCCTCGGTGGTCTTACCTGTCTTTGAGTGCATCCAGCAACGGTCACACTTGCATCCCTCGGCAACTGATACCTTGACCTTGATTCCGGATACTGTGTCTGCAAACGCATCCTCTGAAGCCTCGGAAAGCTCAGCAACGCTTACATCGGACACAATGAATACCGTCTTAAGATCATCACCAAAGCTCTCAAGAAGCGCCTTGGCATCACCCTCGGCATAGATCTCAACCTTAGCCTCAAGGGACTTACCGATAAGCTTCTCTGTTCTTGCAACCTCAAGTGCCTTGAGAACATCGTCACGGAGGTCAAAGAGGCTGTTATAATGCGCCTCGATCTCGTCAAATGCAAATTCATCATTTGCCTTTGTCATATCGTTGAGGAGAACATGCTCTGTGTTATCGGATGCTCTGTGAGGCATGCTCTGCCAAATTTCATCGGATGTAAAGGCAAGAATGGGAGCGATCATCTTTGTGAGAGTCTGGAGGATCTCATAAAGAACTGTCTGAGCCGCGCGGCGTCCTTCGCTGTTCTTTGCCTCAACGTAAAGTCTGTCCTTGGTAATATCAATATAAAGCTTTGACATATCAATAGTACAGAAGTTTACGATCTCGTGGTAAACTACGTGGAACTCGTACTCGTTGTACGCCTTATCAACTACCTTGATAAGCTTATTAAGACGTGAAAGCGCCCACTTATCAATATCATAAAGCTTATCATAGCTTACTCTGTCCGTGTCGGGATTAAACTCACCGAGGTTTGCCATGATGATTCTTGCAGTATTTCTGATCTTACGGTAAGCCTCAGAAAGCTGCTTGAATATATTATCGGAAACTCTTACGTCAACTCTGTAATCGGAGGAAGCAGCCCAAAGTCTTACAAGGTCTGCGCCGTACTTTTTGATCACATCCTCGGGATAGATGGAGTTACCAAGGGATTTGTGCATCGCCTTTCCTTCTCCGTCAACAACCCATCCGTGTGTAAGGACCTGACGGTAAGGAGCTCCCTGTCCCTTTGCACCAACTGCTGTGAGAAGTGATGACTGGAACCATCCTCTGTACTGGTCCGCGCCCTCAAGATAGAGGTCTGCAGGCCACTTCTGTCCTTCTACATCTTCAATTACTGCGAAATGGCTGGATCCTGAGTCGAACCATCCGTCAAGTGTATCCGTTTCCTTTGTAAATTCCTTACATCCGCAGGAGCAAGCATATCCTTCGGGAAGAAGGTCCTTAACCTCATAGTCAAACCATGCATTTGAGCCAACCTTTCCGAACACCTCGGATACCTTATTGATAGTTGCCTCGTCGCAAATTACCTTGCCGCAATCAGCACAGTAGAATACGGGAATGGGAAGTCCCCAATGACGCTGACGGGAGATACACCAATCCGCTCTTTCCTTTACCATCTGCTTGATACGGTCGCCGCCCCATGCAGGGATCCATTCAACTGCTTCACATGCAGCAACCGCTTCCTTCTTAAATGCATCAACGGAGCAGAACCACTGAGGCGTTGCTCTGAAGATGATGGGATTCTTACATCTCCAGCAGTGAGGATATGAGTGGCTTACGTGCTCAGATGCAAAAAGCGCACCGGATTCCTTCATATCTTCATAAATAGCCTTATTGGACTCCTCATAGAAAAGTCCTGCGTACTTTCCTGCATCTGCGGTCTGATATCCCTTATCATCAACGGGAACCACAATGTCTATATTATACTTTCTTGATGTGATATAGTCATCCACACCGAATCCGCCTGCAGTGTGTACGCATCCTGTACCGCTTTCCATCGTTACATAATCAGCGTTTACGATAAGACTTTCTCTTTCAAGGAAGGGATGGTCCGCAACCATGTATTCCATATCGCGGCCGGGCATTACCTTTACGATCTCATAGTTCTCGATTCCGCCTGCCTGCATCGTCTTTCTTGCGAGTGCTTCTGCAGTGATATAGTACTCGCCGTTGTCAGCCTTGATTACCGCATAGCTTTCATAGGGGTTAAGCGCGATCGCCTGGTTACCGGGAAGTGTCCAGGTTGTTGTTGTCCAAATGATGAAATATGTGTTTTCAAGGGGTGTTCCAAGCTTGCCCTGGTCGTCCTTTACTCTGAACTTAACGTAGATCGTTGTACAAGGATCGTCCTTATACTCGATCTCAGCCTCTGCAAGAGCAGTTTCGTCCTTAGGACACCAGTACACGGGCTTGAGTCCCTTGTAGATATATCCCTTGCGGAACATCTCTCCGAATACCTTTACCTCTCTTGCCTCAAATTCGGGGGACATTGTGAGGTAGGGGTGCTCCCAATCTGCAAGAACACCAAGACGCTTAAAGGATGTCATCTGAAGATTTACGTAATCCATCGCAAACGCTTCACAAGCGCGTCTGAAATCAGAAATTCCCATCTTCTTGCGGTCAAGCTTATTCTTTTTGATGATTGCAGACTCAATGGGCATGCCGTGGTTATCCCAGCCGGGGATATAGGGCACGCGATACCCCATCATGCTGCGGGATTTGTTGATGAAATCCTTGAGGATCTTATTCAGGGCGTGGCCCATGTGGATGTTACCGTTGGAAAAGGGAGGGCCGTCGTGCAGAACGAACAACGGCTTGTCCTTGTTGTTCTCCAGCATTTTATTATACAGATCGATAGAGTTCCAGTACTCCAGCATTTTGGGCTCACGCACGGGCAGATTTGCCTTCATGTCAAACGACGTGACGGGCATGTTTAATGTGCTTTTGTAGTCTTTTGCCATTTTTGTTTTCTCCTTTTTGTTTTTATTTTTACGAATAAAGTTTCGCGGCGGGAAACAAAAAAAGTCCCACAGCCGCACGCGACCATGAGACGGAAGAACCTTCCGCGGTACCACTCATTTTGTGTCAATGACACCACTCAAGTGCCAACGCAACTGCGTTGCACCGTACGCCTTAACGCGGCGGGACGGGTTCGATTACTCTTTTGCGGAGATAGATTTCTCCGCGCGATTTTACCGTTCCGGCTCAGAAGGGATACGCCGTGCCGTCTGCTACGCAGTTCCACCGCCCCTAAGTCGGCTCGTAGCCAT
>JAZQRT010000102.1:0-3216 GCA_045629725.1 Eubacteriales bacterium
TACAACTGCGTTAGCCTTAAGACGGTCACGGATCATGTTTACAACGTTGAAGAAGTTTGCTCCGTTGATATCCATCTTGTTAACGTATACCATTCTCGGAACCTGATACTTGTCAGCCTGACGCCATACGGTTTCAGACTGGGGCTCAACGCCTCCCTTTGCACAAAGAACTGTTACAGCTCCGTCGAGAACTCTGAGCGAACGCTCAACTTCCACTGTAAAGTCAACGTGACCGGGGGTGTCGATGATATTGAGTCTGTGTTCCTTCCAGAAACAGGTTGTTGCAGCAGAGGTGATCGTGATACCTCTTTCCTGCTCCTGCTCCATCCAGTCCATTGTTGCGCCACCGTCGTGGGTTTCGCCTAACTTATGTGTTTTTCCTGTATAGAAAAGGATACGCTCTGTTGTGGTTGTCTTTCCGGCGTCTATATGAGCCATGATACCCACGTTACGTGTCTTTTCCAAAGAATATTCTCTAGCCATGTGATACACTCCTTAAACGACTTTTTTCTAACAAACTTCCAAACAGAATTAATATTTGTAATGTGCGAAAGCCTTGTTAGCCTCAGCCATTCTGTGTGTCTCTTCCTTCTTCTTAACAGCTGAGCCTGCATTGTTCATTGCGTCCATGATCTCTCCTGCAAGCTTCTCAGCCATTGTCTTCTCACCACGGTTTCTTGAATATGTTCTGAGCCAACGAAGACCAAGTGTCTGTCTTCTCTCAGGCTTTACATCCATAGGAACCTGATATGTGGAACCGCCCAAACGGCGTGACTTACATTCAAGAACGGGCATAATGTTCTCAAGAGCTTCCTGGAAAGCTTCAAGGGGATTCTTTCCTGTCTTTGTTTCGATGATCTCGAAAGCATCATATACGATCTTCTGAGCAACACCCTTCTTGCCGTCATACATGATGTTGTTGATAAGCTTTGTTACAAGCTTGGAATTATACATGGGATCCGGCAGTACGTCTCTTTTTGAAATTTGACCTCTTCTCGGCATAATCTCTTCCCTCCTTCATAATAATAAATGATATCTTTGGTACTCGAAAGTTTTTCTCCCGTCATGCTTGGAAGATACAGTCATACAATAATATATTTACAGTATTAACTTAGAATCTTCGGTGCATTAACGTCCGAATGTTTTTTGATTACCTTTGCCCTTTAATTACTTTTTCTTTGCCTTGGGCCTCTTAGCGCCGTACTTAGAACGGCTCTGGTTACGGTTTGCTACACCCTGTGCATCAAGTGTACCACGAATGATGTGATAACGTACACCGGGAAGGTCACGAACTCTTCCTCCGCGGATAAGCACTACGGAGTGCTCCTGCAGGTTGTGTCCGATACCGGGAATGTAAGATGTTACTTCCATTCCGTTTGTAAGCTTAACTCTGGCGATCTTACGCATAGCGGAGTTAGGCTTCTTAGGAGAAATAGCCTGTACTCTTGTACAAACTCCTCTCTTCTGGGGAGAACTCTTGTCTGTCTGCTTGCTGATCAGTGAGTTATATCCAAACTGAAGAGCGGGAGCCTTGGACTTGTATGTTCTCTGCTGTCTTCCTTGCTTTACAAGCTGGTTAAAGGTTGGCATACTGCACCTCCTTCTTAGTTAATATTGTAAATATATTATTACTGTTTCTCCAAGTTTTTGCCCTAAAGGCGCAACTACCCAAATTCACAGCGTTTTGATTATATCACCATTCTGTCAAATTGTCAAGAGAATTTTGCTAAATATTTTAATTCTCACATATTTTTTGCCATTTTGTTTCATTTCATTCATACTTCTTGGGGTTTGTTTATACATTTTTATGCAATTTTCGCTTTACGCGAGTAAAGAGGTAAAGCAAGATGACTCAAAAAAACTACCTGCATATCTGCTTTCGGGATAAATCAAATTAATTTATCAAAACACGATTAAAAACACTCTCTGCCTATTACAATCGTGTATAATGACATATATAATAAATAATTGTAGAAAACAACTCTTACAATTTAAAAAATCTATTGTATTATCATTTTCTTTTCTTAACAAATTGTAAAATAAAAGCAGCCTTCTGCAAAAACATTGACAAATTCAAAAAAAAATGATACCTTGTTATTAATACAGTTAAAAACGGTGAAACAAATATGAAAAACAAAACATCCAGAATTCTTATATTGACTCTTTCCTTGTTGCTTTTGGCGGCGGTGATCTCGTCTTGCAACAACACACCTCAAACAACAGAACCGCCGAAAACAGCTCCCGATACCATAATAACCCCTCCCTCAAAAACTCCCGAGGTATCGTATCTTGAAAACGGGCTTGAATACGTTATCGATTCGGACATTTCCTGTCATATCACAGGAATCGGAACATTTGACGGTACAGTTCTCGAAATACCCCGAGAAGATGCCGAAGGTAGACTTATTTCCTATATTGATCTCAGTGCATTTAAGGAAAACACTTCAATTACAGAGATCATAATTGCCGAAGGCGTATCGGAGGTCCGCGGAAGCGCGTTCAGAGATTGCTCATCCGTTAAAAAAATAACCCTCCCCGAAAGCATCGACACCATCGGTTCCTTTGCCCTTTACGGACTTTCCTCCCTTGAGGAGATAACCTTCCCCGCTTCCCTTACAAAGCTTGGCGAGGGAAATCTCATAAACTGCACGTCCCTTAAAAACATCCGCGTTGCACAGGGGAACAAAAAATACAAATCAGATGGCGGTATATTGTACAATGCAGACATGACCACCCTTATATCCTACCCCGTTGCCCGTACCGACACAGACTTCAAGGTACCCGAGGGAGTTAAGGTCATTGGTAACGCCTCATTTTTGGGATGCAAGTATATAAAGACAGTCACACTTTCATCAACTGTTGAAAATATTGCAGACCATGCCTTCAGAGATTGCACAGCCCTTGAAACACTTACTCTCGGCGAGGCGTTTATACGTATCGGTGTCGGAAGCTGCTATAACTGCACCTCCCTCAAAACCGTAAACTTCCCCGGAACCAAGGAAACCTGGGACGATGACGAAAAAATGGTCATCGCAAACACATGGGATAAAGGCGCCGGAAAATATACTATTAATTACGAATATAAAGGCTGACGTCCTCTGTTCGGACCATTCGCTATTTATGATACAAAAAATTGTCAAAAACTTTTTTTGATTTTTTTGAAAAATAGCCTTGACAATTCAAAAGTGTTATGCTATAATGCCAATGTTCCGAATA
>JAZQRT010000103.1:0-2608 GCA_045629725.1 Eubacteriales bacterium
AGCAACGTCACATACGGAGCCCATAGCAACGATAACTCTTTCAGCATCGGGAGCACCGTAGTAGTTAAAGAGCTTGTAATCTGTTCCGATCTTAGCGTTGACCTTGTCCATGTATTCCTCAACGATCTCGGGAAGAGCATCGTAGTAGGAGTTACAAGCCTCGCGGTGCTGGAAGAAGATATCTCCGTTTTCAGCGGAACCGCGGAGAACGGGATGCTCGGGGTTGATTGAACGAGCGCGGAAAGCAGCAACTGCGTCCATGTCTACCATTTCTGCAAGGTCAGCATAGTCCCAAGCCTCGATCTTCTGGATCTCGTGAGAGGTTCTGAAGCCGTCGAAGAAGTTGAGGAAAGGAACGCGTCCCTTGATGGTTGCAAGGTGAGCAACAGCGCCAAGGTCCATAACTTCCTGAGGATTTGTTTCTGCCATCATAGCAAAACCTGTCTGACGGCAAGCGTAAACGTCGGAGTGATCTCCGAAAATGTTAAGTGCGTGAGAAGCTACGCAACGAGCTGAAACGTGGATAACACAGGGAAGAAGCTCTCCGGCGATCTTGTACATATTGGGGATCATAAGGAGAAGACCCTGAGAAGCAGTGTATGTAGTTGTGAGAGCACCGGCTGCCAGAGAACCGTGAACAGCGCCTGCTGCACCTGCCTCGGACTGCATTTCGACAACCTTAACGTTATCTCCGAAAATGTTTTTTGCGGGTCCGCCGAAAATGTTCTTATCGGTAGCAGACCAAGTGTCGGTCACTTCTGCCATAGGGCTGGAAGGAGTGATAGGGTAGATGGCCGCAACTTCGGTAAACGCATATGACACGTGCGCCGCGGCGGTATTTCCATCCATGGAAATCTTTTTTCTTGCCATGTTTTTTTCCTCCTGGATTTAAATTTATATTATGTTATTAAGTTGACAAAAAAGGGCATAACCCATCATCACCTCGTATTATAACACCTTTTTTGAAAAAAGTAAATAACTTTTGAGAATTTTTTTATAATTTTGTGCATGTAAATTATAGGGGATATACTGTATTTTTTACAATTTTACAAAAACTTTTTTCTAATATATTAAATTATATTAAATCTCTTTTTGAAAAAACTCAGATCCTTGCACGGTACGGTGCATTGATCTGAGTTTTGTCATATAAGTTTAATTCATTTTCTGTCAGAATCAAGATAGCTTTGCAAAATGATCTCAGCAGAAAGGGTATCCACAACGCCCTTTCTTTTTTTGCCTCTGGTATTTGTGGTGTTGAGGATTGAGTGGGCGATCATTGTGGTGCAGCGCTCGTCCACAAATTTCACAGGCAGGGAAAATCTTTCTTCAAGCTTTTTTGAAAAGTCTGCGATCTTCTGCGCTCGGGGGCCGATACTTCCGTCCATGTTGATGGGGTATCCGATAACTATAAGCTCGGGGTCGTAATATTTCACGTGAAGTTCGATTTCATTAAGGAGTCTTTCATCGTTATATGCCGTGATAGTGCCGACTCCCCCTGCAAGCATCTGCATGGCGTCTGATACGGCAATTCCTGTTCTTACGTCACCAAGGTCGATTCCGAGAATTCTTTTTTTCATGTGTTGTCACCTCTGTAAATAAAACTTGAACTTGAGAGGGCTTCCTGTACGCCTTCAACCACTTTTTCAGAGAAGGAAGCTATCGCCTCCTGCTTTTCATTTTCGGTATTGTATCGTGCTTTTTCAAGCTCGGAAACGTAAGCATCATCAAGGGCGTCAAAAAGTGAGTCGTTATCGGCATTTATGATAAGCGTGGGCATATATTTGGGATATTTCTCGATTATATCGGCACCATCAAGCTCCTTTGCTTGGGAGATATATGATATTACCGAGGAAAGGGGGATATTGTAGTCACCAAGAACAGGTGAAACAAACTCTTTTCCCTTAAAGAAGCAGATGAATTTTGCTTTTAAGATATCAAAGCTTGAAGGAATTTGAAGACGCGGAGAAGAGATCACGATTCCCGCAATACGTTCACTATCAAGCATAACGAGCTGTCTTGCACTTATGCTTGAAAGGCTTTCTCCATAGATGATTATGGGCAAAAATTTATAAATATGTCTGATCTTATCAACAAGCGCCCTGCAACCGATGATTTGATCGTCCGCCGTGAATACGTTATTGGTGATGGAAATCACGCTGCCGATAAATCCCGCTCTTTTGTAAAATAGAAGCTCTTCCGAATAATCGGAAGCTTTTTTTGAGGGCTCACCAATGAGGAGCACTATCCCTCTGGGAAGCTCATTTTCGGGTGGGAAAATACCGTAAGTAAAGTTAAGTCCTTTTTCGGGAAAGGAAAGGGTTTCAAAGCTGAGGTGTTCCATCATTATTATTTAACAAGCCTTTCATCGAGTTGGTTTTCTGTAACGAATTTTTTTACGTCTTTAAGCGTAGGCAGACTTCCCGGACCGCCAAGCTTTTGACAGGTGATGATTTCGCAAAGCACTGCAAATTCGCAAGCTATTTTAATTTCTCCTGTATGGAGATATTTAAGCAGAAGGGATGCATTGAAGCATTCGATGGATGCTGTTTCATCAAGAGGATCAATGTCATAAGTGGGGATAACGTAATAGTATCTTCCGTTGTAAACA
>JAZQRT010000104.1:0-4671 GCA_045629725.1 Eubacteriales bacterium
CTGCCAATTTTATGATATACTTAGGGTATAATAATTTCAGAAAATAAGGAGCTCGGCTATGTGGTTTTGGTACTATATTCTCGGAACAGTTCTGCTGATTCCACTGATAATAATAATCGGCGGAATAATTATGCAAAAGAGCTGTCCTAAAAAGATCAATTCCTTATTCGGATACAGAACGTCACGTTCAATGAAAAATATGGACACGTGGCGCTTTGCCCACGAATATTGCGGACGCTTATGGTGGCGGCTCGGTCTTATAATGACTGTGCCCTCCGTATTGATTCTCATTCCCTTTTATACAAGCAGCGAAGACGTTATCGGAACCGTGGGAACGGTAATAGCCCTCATTCAGTGCACTCTTTTGTTTATTCCCATAATTCAAACGGAATCCGCGCTTAAAAAAACGTTTTATGAGGACGGAACACGAAAATGATTTTTATATCAAAATAACCCCGACAAAACCGTCGGGGTTAAACTTTTAACGTAAATGATAATTAATCAAAAAGCGGTGTGGAGAAATATCTTTCCGCAGTATCGGGAAGTACTGTTACAACTGTCTTTCCCTTTCCAAGCTTCTTTGCAAGCTTGATCGCAGCCGCAACGTTGGTTCCGCTGCTGATTCCGCACATGATACCTTCCTTGGTTGCAAGCTCCTTTGAGGTCTTAATTGCTTCCTCGTCCTTAATTATGCAAACACCGTCAATTATATCTTGGTTAAGGATATCCGGAATAATTCCGTCTCCGATTCCCATCTGTACGTGAGTGCCGATGGAACCGCCCGAAAGTATCGCCGCATTTTCGGGCTCAACTGCCCAAATGGTCATATCGGGATTGTGCGCCTTGAGAACCTCGCCGATTCCTGTAATCGTTCCTCCTGTACCGATTCCGGAGCAAAATCCGTGAATAGGACCGTCAACCTGCGCAATTATCTCGGCAGCAGTGCCGTTTCTCTGAATCTCGGGATTTGCGGGATTCTCAAACTGCTGAGGCACAAAAACGTTGGGATCCTCCGCCTTCATTCTGAGCGCAAGAGCAAGACATTCTTCAATGCAAAGACCGATGTTTCCGTTGTCGTGCACAAGAATAACCTCAGCTCCGTAGTGCTCAACAAGCTTTCTGCGTTCTTCACTTACAGAGTCGGGCATAATTATCTTGACCTTATATCCCTTTACAGCTCCGACAAGAGAAAGTCCGATACCTTGGTTTCCGCTTGTGGGCTCGACAATAACAGTGTCAGGAGAAAGAAGTCCTCTTTTTTCCGCATCCTCGATCATATTAAGCGCAGTTCTTGTTTTGATAGAACCGCCAACGTTAAGTCCTTCAAATTTAACAAGGATATCCGCAGAATCCTCTCCCTCTTGGATAAGTCTGTTAAGCTTTATCATGGGAGTGTTTCCGACAGCCTCTAAAATTGTATTATATATCATTATATATCCCCTTCAAACATTATATTCTATATTATGACGATTTACATTAAAGTGATTTAAACCTTAGAAGTATATCATATAATATCACTTTTGTCAACGGCTTTTTATATATAAAAGTCTATTTTTACCTATTTTTCTGCATTTTTTGAAATTACAGTATATTTTATAACTCCTACGGAAATAATACTAACGATATTTTATAATATCAAAGGAGTTTTAAAATGAAAAAAAGCATTTTTACAATCATCTCTATAATTGCCTTTTCCATGCTTCTCACCTCTTGCACGGACATGGGCATGTCAAAACCAACACCCGATAAAACAAAAACACCCGATAAAACTATAGTTACGCCCAATACGATCATTGAGCCCACACCCGATAACACGCCCGATGACATTATCACTCCCATGCCCACCCCCGACACTACACCTGTAACACCCGACAACAATACTACTCCCGATATCCTGCCCGACACCCTCATCCCCACTCCCGAAAATCGAATCTTCAACAGAATATAAGCAGTACTCCGTTGCAGGGACCTTGCCCCAAGTAAATACACCTTAATGTAAAAAGGCTGTAAAAAAACTCGCACGAGTTTTTTTACAGCCCCTTTTTATTTACTTTCAACTTTTGTTTCATTTTCTCGTGTTTGGACTTACACCGTTAAAAGAAATTTTCTATTTCTCTTGAATTTTTTTTAATTTTATGTTATAATGCACTATCACTTTAAATCATTAAATCACGAAAGGATATAAAAAATGAAACGTTCAAGCGGCGCGCTTTTACATATTTCTTCACTTTGGGGTGATTACTCCATCGGTTCTTTGGGAAACGAAGCAAAAAAATGGATAGATAAAATCGCCGATGCCGGTTTTTCCTATTGGCAGGTGCTTCCCTTTTGTCTGCCCGACGAGGCAAACTCACCTTATAAATCATACAGTGCATTCAGCTTAAATCCCATGTTCATCGACCTGCCCTCACTTTACAAGGCAGGGCTTATCACTAAGGAAGAGCTTGATGGGGCAAAGCAGAAAAATCCCTATGCCTGTGAATTCAAAAGGCTAAACGCCGAACGTCTTACACTTCTTGCAAAGGCGGCTGATAGATTTGAGGGCGATGATATTATTGAAAAATTCATGAAAGCGCACCCTCATACAGAAAAATTCTGTGAGTTTATGGCTCTTAAGGCTACAAATAATGATGCTCCCTTTTATAAATGGACAAGCGACGTACAAGACAAGGCTGCACTTAAGCTTTGGAGATTTACCCAGTACATCTTTTACGTACAGTGGCTTGAGATCAAAAAATACGCAAACGCAAAGGGCGTGAAGATCATCGGTGACATTCCGATATACGTTTCCGATGACAGCTCCGACGTTTGGGAGGATACTTCCCTTTTCGACCTTGACGAAAATCTCCGTCCCGAGCGCGTTGCAGGCGTTCCTCCCGACTATTTTTCCGAGGACGGCCAGCTTTGGGGCAATCCCCTTTATAATTGGGACAAGATGAAGGAAACAGACTATAAATGGTGGCGTGAGCGTATGTCGTTTATGAACGAGCTTTTCGACGGCGTGAGGATCGACCATTTCAGAGCCTTTGAATCCTATTTCAGCATACCCGCAACGGATAAAAACGCTAAACGCGGTGTTTGGGTAAAGGGTCCCGGAATCGATCTTATTAATGCACTTAAAGAGGCAGCACCCGACGCACTTATTATCGCCGAGGACCTTGGAGACATTACCGACGAGGTAAGAGAGCTTGTTGAGGACAGCGGATTCCCCGGAATGAGAGTGCTCCAATTTGGATTCCTTGGAGATAGTGATTCCCTCCACCTGCCCCACAACTATCCTGCAAACTGCGTTGCCTACACGGGAACACATGACAACAACACCCTTCTCGGTTACGTTTGGGAGCTTGACGGAAAAACAAGAGTCAACCTTATGAAATACTGCGGATTTGAGGGTGCAGATTGGAACAAGTGCTACAATGCGGTTTTAAGAACCATGTTTGCAAGCCACGCGGGTCTTCTCATTCTCCCCCTGCAGGACCTTCTCCTTTACGGCGCGGACACAAGACTCAACACTCCCGGTACGGCAGAGGGTAACTGGAGCTTCCGTATAACAGAAGAACAGGTAGACAAGATAGACGTGAATAAGTTTATGACTTGGAATAAGCTTTACGCGAGAGCATAACAAAAGATTTTCAAATTTATCCTAAAGATCTTTCAAAATTTCTTTAGGATAAATTTATTTTTTCAAAAAAGCCCTTGACAAAATGTAAAACTTATGATATTATACTCTTGTTCCGTCGGAACTCGGAGGGATATCGAAGTGGTCATAACGAGGCGGTCTTGAAAAACTCTCGTTGATTTACTTGGTATGTATCCAAAAACCCTTGTGGTGACTGGGTTTTTGGTGGTTTCCTCTGCACCGTGCAAGAAATATTTCTTGCAATTTTCTTGCATCTTTCAATTGAATATCTAACTCGGTATTAACTGTGCGAGCAGTTTTTATACACGGAGGGTTATCGAAGCGGTCATAACGAGGCAGTCTTGAAAACTGTATGACGGTTCCCGTCACGTGGGTTCGAATCCCACACCCTCCGCCATTTTGAGCTGAAGCTGTAACTTCAGCTCTTTTTTTATGCCAGAAGCGAGTCACTGATTCGGTCACCACTATCCACTTTACTTGTGAATTCAAGATGCGAGTAGGTGTCGGCTGTGATGGATATTGTGCTATGTCCAAGCCATGCCTGAATTCGCTTCATATCCTCTTTGTTGTACAACATAAGCGATGCGCAGGAGTGTCGGAGATCGTGGAAACGGATTTTGTCGAGTCCATGTCGTTTGAGTATAATCTTAAAGTGTTCGGTTACGTACTGTGGCTTTAGAAGATTTCCTACTGCATCCACACACACATATTCTTCATACTTTCGATTATATGCGCCACGCAGCATTACTTGCAGTTCTTCTTGGCGTTTCTTTTCTTCCTGAAGTACTTCAGCAATAAATGGCATCAGAGGGTAACTTCTGCAGGACGATTTTGTTTTTAACACATCGTGTCCTTCGATGACGGTTTTTCCACTTGTTTTGTTCTCAATAATTTTATGCTTGATTTGCAACATCTTGGAATCCCAATCTATTGCATTCCACTTGATTCCGAGAACTTCACTACGTCTTAAACCATAGAACACCGTTAGGATAACTACCACTCTCATTGGATCTCCTTCCAATGACTCGAGC
>JAZQRT010000105.1:0-2081 GCA_045629725.1 Eubacteriales bacterium
GTATGCCTTGCCATCCTTGATGAGCTTTACCGCAAATTCGTAGCAGGCATCGAAATAGTCCGAGCCGTAGAAGATTCCGCCGTCGGGGATAGCTCCAAGCCAGTGAAGATCCTCGTATATGGACTTTACGTATTCGTCGTCTTCCTTTGCGGGGTTGGTATCATCGTAACGGAGATTGAAAAGTCCGTCGTATTTCTGCTTTGTTGAGTAGTTTATCCATATCGCCTTTGCGCTTCCGATATGAAGATATCCGTTGGGCTCGGGCGGGAATCTTGTGTGTATTTTTTCAACTGCACCTTCTGCCAAGTCTTCGTCAATAATATCGTGTATAAAATTACCTTTGATTTCTTCTGCCATGTCTTTTCTCCTTTGTTAGGGGAAGCTTTGAGAAAGCTTTCCCCCGTAACCCTTTCAAAAAACTTAACTTGCTTTTTTGTAAAAAAGGTAAGCCAAAAAGCTTTAATAAAAGGGAATTGTTTATTTGATTTTATTTGTTTTCTGTTTGTTACAATGGCAAACTATTACGCCATTTTTTCGATATAAGCCTTGATTCTTGCGTTTACCTTATCCTGACCGATTATCTGCATGATTGTATACAGGTCGGGAGAATTCTGCTTGCCCGTTACAGCGACGCGGATGAACATGCTGACGTCGCCCACGTGTCCCTTGAATGCCTCGGGATTTGACTTATAAAGCTTAACGTCGGGGGCATAACCGATCTTTTCGGAAATTGCCTTTACGTTTTCAAACCAAGCGTTATTGTCAACTGAGGGGTCATAGCTTTCCGTGAAATTCTCAAGAGCGGACTTAATATCCTCTTTTTGGAAGCTTTCGGGTATATTGTCAATGATCTCGAAGTAATCATCATAGAAAAGTGACATATAGGGCTTCACGTCCGTCCAAGTTGTAAGGTCCTTACGGGGCTTTTTGCCGCCGCGTCCGATAGCGAGAATGGATTTTGCAAATGCCTCATCGCTTGTGAGCTTTTCATAGAAATCCGGATCGAAATCTTTAGCCCAAGCGCAGACCTCGGAATATACCTCGTCTGCAGTCATTTTAGATATAACGTTCTTGGAAACGTCATTCAGCTTATCAAAATCGAAAAGGCAGCCCGAAGTGGACATTTTTTTGATATTGAAGGGGAATTCGGTATAGGCTTTATCGGAGTTCTGCGCGTGCCATTCCTCGTAGTTTGAGTTGAGAAGCGTCATAACGTACTCGATAACCGCCTTTGGTGAATATCCCATGCGTGTATAATCGTCCATATTTGCGCCCATATCGCGCTTGGAAAGCTTCTTTTTGTTGCCCTGCTCGTCAAGACGCATGATCTGCGCGATGTGCATATACTTGGGAAGCTTGAATCCGAGGTACTCAAAAAGCATGATGTGACGGGGAAGGCTGGGGAGCCACTCCTCACCTCTGATAACGTGGGTCGTGCCCATGAGGTGATCGTCAACTGCGTGTGCAAAGTGGTACGTGGGGATTCCGTTGCTCTTAAGGAGTACCTCGTCCTTATCGTTTACGGGAAGCTCAAGCGTGCCCTTGATAAGGTCTGTAAACTTGATCTTACGCTCGGGATCGTCGCACTTTGCAAGCATACGCAGAACAAAGAGGTCGCCGTTTTTAAGGTGTTCTTCCACTTCCTCAATGTTAATTTCGCGGAGCTTAAGCATCTCTGCCATCTGCGCTGCGGCAGCCTCCTCTGTCCACTCTTTATTCTTTATCTCTGTCTTTTTATCCGTCTTTTCGAGCTCCTCAAGCTCCTCTTGTGATGTGAAAACGGGGTATGCAAGTCCCTTCTTTACAAGCTCCTTGGCGAAAACGTGATATATCTCTTTTCTTTCGCTCTGCTTATAGGGACCGTAGTCACCCTTTGAGCCGATGGAGCCGTCGGGATTGATTACAGCTCCCTCGTCAAACTTTATTCCGTATCTTTCGAGCGTTTTTACAAGTCCTTCTGCCGCACCCTCGACCTCTCTTTTTCCGTCCGTGTCCTCAATTCTCAGGTAGAATACACCTCCTGAAAGGTGCGCAAGTCTTTCACCTACCGTTGAGGGGAAAAGTCCGCCGAAATGCACGAA
>JAZQRT010000106.1:0-4632 GCA_045629725.1 Eubacteriales bacterium
GCTTCACACATCTTGCGGATCTGACGATTTCTCCCCTCCGTCAAAACAAAACGAAGTTTATTGGGGATCGCAGGTTCAGGACAAGAAACTCTACAAGGTTTGATCTGATAACCGTCAATTTCCATACTCTGATTCAAAAGACGCATCTGTTCTTCTGAAGGTGCAGTGCGAACTTTCACCACGTAAGTTTTTTGAATTTCGGAACTGGGATGCATCATTGCGTTCGCAAGTTCTCCATCATTGGTCATGATAAGAAGACCTTCGGAATCCAAATCAAGACGGCCCACAGGGGAAACGCGTTCAGGAACCTTTTTCACAAGGTCTGCCACACATTTACGGCCTTTTTCATCAGACATGGTGGAAACATATCCTCTTGGTTTATTTAGTTTTATATAAATTTTATTTGTGCCGCTATATGTATTTGCGGAAAGGGAGGACCTCGTCCTGACGTAAAGCCTTGCGCCTGTTGTTTGATCTATACCACAGGCGCGATTTTTGTTAAACGATGAATAATATACATAAAAATAATGAATATTCATATGTTCTGTGAATTATTATGCAAAATGAGGCTGCTAATAATTCTCTAATATTTTAGCGGGCAAAAGTGAAAATGGACGCCAAATGAACGATAAAATAGTAATATTTGTCATATATGTATAAAAATCAAGGCTCTAAAGTGTGAAATGACACCGATTTTTTGTTGAAAATGTAGAAAATCAAAAAGTTTTCAAAAACTCTTGAATATTTATTCAATGTGTGCTATTATACTTCTCGTGGCTGACACAAAATGAATATTTGTTAAATACCGAAAGGAAGATAATAAAATGGGAAAGAAAGAATTTAAGAAAATAGTACTTGCATACTCGGGTGGTCTTGATACATCCATCATCATTCCGTGGCTCAAGGAGAACTATAACAACCCCGAGATCATCTGCGTATCCGGTAACGTTGGACAGGCTGATGAGCTTGAAGGACTTGAAGAAAAGGCTATAAAGACAGGCGCTTCCAAGATCTACATTGAAAACCTCACAGAGGAGTTCCTCAATGATTTCGTATTCCCCTGCGTTGCTGCAGGAGCACTTTACGAGGATTACATGCTCGGAACAGCATTTGCACGTCCCGTAATTGCAAAGAGAATTGCTGAGATCGCGGTGGCAGAGGGCGCGGACGCTATCTGTCACGGATGCACAGGTAAGGGTAACGACCAGGTTCGTTTTGAGCTTGCTATCAAGTCACTTTGCCCCGATATGGCTATCATCGCTCCTTGGAGAGAATGGGATATCAAGTCCCGTGAGGAGGAGATCGAATACGCAGAGGCACACAACGTTCCTCTTAAGATAAACCGCGAAACAAACTATTCCAAGGATAAGAACATCTGGCACCTTTCACACGAGGGTCTTGATCTTGAGGATCCCGCAAACGAGCCTAACTACAACAAGAAGGGCTTCCTTGAAATGAGCGTATCTCCCGAGCAGGCTCCCGATACACCCACATACGTTACTATCCACTTTGAAAAGGGTGTTCCCACATCCGTTGACGGCAAGGAGATGAACGCAACAGAGCTTCTTCTCACACTTAACAAGCTTGGCGGAGAAAACGGAATCGGACTTCTCGACATCGTTGAAAACAGACTTGTTGGTATGAAGAGCCGCGGCGTATATGAAACTCCCGGTGGAGCTATCCTTTACCACGCACACAAGGTTCTTGAGTCCATCACACTTGATAAGGAAACATCTCACTATAAGCAGCTCGTTGGAGCAAAGCTTGCAGAGGTTGTATATAACGGTCAGTGGTTCACACCCCTTCGTGAGGCTATCTTCGCATTTGTTGAGAGCACACAGAAGTACGTTACAGGTGACGTTAAGCTCAAGCTCTACAAGGGCAACATCATCAACGCAGGCGTTACAAGTAAGTACTCCCTCTACGATCCCGAGATCGCAACCTTCGACGAGGACGAGGTTTACAATCAGGCTGATGCTACAGGATTTATCAACCTCTTTGGACTTCCTTGCAAGGTTAACGCAAAGATGAAGGAAAAGACAAGCAAATAATTAAAGTTTTACCTAAATATTTATAATAAATGGGCGGACATCGTTCGCCCATTTTCGGATTTTTGAAGGGTTTGTTCTTTATGGGGCGTTGCCCCATGCCCCACCAAAGAAACTTTTTATAAAAAGTTTCTTTGGGATCTTCAAAAATTTGGGGTATGAAGAATAAATAAAGTTTTTGATCGGGACTTTTTTGAAAAAAGTTTGTGCGCAGTTAATATTTTCGGGTCGTCGAGGCGCCGACCCCTACCACGGATAACGGGTAGCGTCACAAGAGAAAATAATAATAAATATCCCTTTATTAAAGTTTTTTGATCGGGACTTTTTTACAAAAAAGTTTGGTGGGTCTTAGGGTGAAACCCTAAAAGGAGGATAAAAGATATGAATAAAATGTGGGCAGGACGTCAGACGAAGGAAACGGACAAGATCGCTGACGATTTTAACTCATCAATACATTTTGACAGCAGGATGTACCGTCATGACATTACGGGCTCCATCGCACACGCGACCATGTTGGCAAAGCAGGGAATTATCTCCATTGAGGACAAAGAAAAGATAATTGAAGGTCTTTCGGGCATACTTGAGGACATAGAAAGTGGAAAGCTTCCATTTGACCTTGAGGCTGAGGATATTCATATGTTCATAGAGGGTGAGCTGACAAACAGGATAGGAGATGCGGGCAAGCGTCTTCACACCGCAAGAAGCCGTAATGATCAGGTGGCAGTTGACATCAGACTCTACCTCAGGGACGAGGTATCCGAGGTCATTTCCATGGTAAAGGAGCTTATCGCGGCGCTTAAGGAGCAGGCTGAGTATAACAAAGATGCCATCATGCCCGGATATACACACCTGCAAAGAGCCCAGCCCATTGTGTTCGGTCAGCATTTACTTGCTTACTGTATGATGCTGATAAGGGACGTGACGCGCCTTGAGGACGCTACGGCAAGAATGAATTATTCGCCCCTTGGTTCATGTGCCCTTTCGGGAACGACTTATAATACGGACAGACGCATGACGGCAGAGCTTCTCGGCTTTGACGGAATTATGGAAAACAGCATGGACGGCGTTTCCGACCGTGATTTCTGTCTTGAGATTATGAGTGCATTTTCCATCATTATGATGCACCTTTCACGTCTTTCCGAGGAAATAATCCTTTGGTCAAGCTGGGAATTTTCCTTTGTGGAGCTTGATGATGCATATACAACGGGCTCAAGCATTATGCCTCAAAAGAAGAATTCCGACATGGCGGAGCTTGTAAGAGGCAAGACGGGCAGAGTATACGGCGACCTTTTTGCTCTCCTTACAGTCCTCAAGGGACTCCCCCTTGCATACAATAAGGACATGCAGGAGGACAAGGAGGCAGTATTCGATAGCCTTGATACCGTTAAAAAGTGCGTAGAGATATTCATTCCCATGATAAAGACCATGAAGGTGAAGCGCGATAATATGTATAAAGCCGCTTGCCGCGGATTTATCAACGCAACTGACCTTGCGGATTATCTCGTTGCAAGTAAGGGTATGCCCTTCAGAACCGCATATAAAATAACGGGAGGAATCATCGGATATTGCATCGAAAAGGGTAAAATTCTTGATGATCTGACCGTTGCGGAATACAAGACCTTTGACGAGAATTTTGACGAGGGTGTTTATGATGCCATCAGCCTTGAAAATTGTATCGCAAGGAGAATTTCCGAGGGCAGTACGGGGTACAAGAGTGTTGAGCGCCAGATTGAAGTGGTTACAGCTTTTTTAAATAAATAACTTTAGTTAGGGGATGAAAAGCCGATTGGTTTTTACATCCCCTTATAAAATTCACCCCTCAAGCTGACGGGCGAGAAAAGCGGCGGCGGTTTCTATGAGCTTTTGCTCCACGTCGGAGCAGCGGTGACGGTTTACGTCCTTTTCACTGAAAAGGGTGGCAACGCATCCGATAACGTCGCCCTCGGTGATGATGGGTACAAGGCAGGACACAAGGCGTCCCGATGGGGTGGAGGATATAATATCAAATCCACTCTCACCGCGATATGCATATCGAGTGCGATTGGAAATAAGCTCCTCGGCTTTTTCGGAAATCGTGCGGTCTGTAAACTCCTTTTTGGGTACGCCTGCCGAGGCGACAATGGAGTCGCGGTCGCATATGACCACGCAGAGCTCAGAGGTTTTATAAAGAGTTTCTGCGTAAAGAGCGGCAAACTCGGTAAATTCTCCGATGGGTGAGTATTTTTTGAAAATGACCTCGCCCTCGCGGTCAGTATATATCTCAAGAGGATCTCCCTCGCGGATGCGCATAGTGCGGCGAATTTCTTTGGGGATAACGACACGTCCGAGGTCATCAATACGGCGTACTATTCCGGTGGCTTTCATATATACATTTCTCCTTGAATTACAAATACATCGTAGGGGCGGATTCCATATCCGCCCGTTTGGGATCTGCGGATATTTGCGGGCGGATATAGAATCCGCCCCTAAATAAAATTTCAAACCGTAATGTTAGTATTTGTATTTCGTGGAGATTTATACTGCAACAATTTACTTTTGAAAGGAAATATGATATAATAAATAAAAAGGATGTGATTCTATGGAT
>JAZQRT010000107.1:0-12147 GCA_045629725.1 Eubacteriales bacterium
TACCCCCGCAGAAGAAAGATAGATAATATCTAAACCCTATAACCCCATAAAAATAACCCCAAGTCTTGTTTTTCAAGGCTTGGGGCATCGGAGGATTTTTTGATAAAATAATATAAGGAGGCACCGCAATGAAAAAAATACTAAGCTTGATACTTACCCTAACGCTTATTCTGCCCTGTATCTCGGCATTTGCTCTTGAAGCTTTTGCAGAATCAGATTACGAAAAGCTTTGGCAAGAAAAACTTGAATATGAAAAGGATAAATCTGTTTCTTATGGACAAGACAATATGTATAGTCTTTCATACGGTTATGACTATAGCTTTATACTGTTTACGGAGCAAAGAGATAAATTAACCTATACTGTCATAAATAAAAATGAGGGCAAAGGTAATGGAATTGCTGTGTCGCGGTATTGGTATAGTTTGGATTCGATAGACAATTATGATAAAATGGTTGTAAGTACAGAACTGCTTGATATTGTAAATTCTTGTCCGCAACATGATTTTGAATCTGGAATTTCTGCCGGCAAATCCGAGTTTCGTCATATTGTCAGAACTCTTGGTATCTCCTATGATGAATTAAAAAACGCCTTTTACAGAATGGAGAACGAGCCTGAATATGTGAGGGAGATATTTTCATATATGACCGATGATGAATTTTCCGATCTTTCAAATTATTTCAAATCCTGCGCAACACCGCAGAACTTTGTACTTGAAGCTGCGTGTATGGATGATGATAATAAGGCGGAGGCGTTGTTGGCACCTCCCGGAAGTGTATATATTAAAGAGCGCGGAATGATTTTCTCAAGCATTTCCTTGCTCAGAAACAGTGATTTGACTGTTGAAGAAATATGCAATTTTGATCTTACAACCAATAGCTTTGCAAAATTCATTTCCGATATGGAAAATACTGTTGATAAATTTGGTGATGATGAATGGAAGGACAAAAAAGGCAGAACACCGACTGAAAAATATGCTTTAATCGTTGCTGAACAGGAAAAACAGTTAAAAAACCCCTCAACCGGCGAAGCTGTGTACCTCATACCCGTGGCGATTGTTTCCTTTGCCCTCGGCGCGCTGGTAATATATCCCCGCAGAAGAAAGATAGATAATATCTAAAACCTATAACCCTATAAAAATAACCCCAAGTCTTGTTTTCCAAGGCTTGGGGATTTTTGCTTTTAAATCGCATGTTTTTTACATCGGTTGGTTTTTATAGGAAAAACTTGACATTGTTTTTCTTTTGATGTAAAATAACTTGGTATTTCAAAAAAGGAAATAAGTAAAATGAACAATAAAACAATGATAAAAAAAGCGTTGAAAATGACGCTTCCTGTCCTCACAGGCTATATGGTGCTTGGAATGGGCTTTGGTATACTTGCTTTGTCCTCGGGCTTTGCGCCCATCGTACCCATTCTCATGAGCGTGTTTATATACGCAGGCTCAATGCAGTTTGCGGCGGTCGGACTTCTCACGGGGGGAGTATCCCTTATCGGCGCGGCGCTTACCACTCTTATGGTAAATGCTCGTCATATTTTTTACGGCATATCAATGATAGATAAATACCGCGGAACAGGGAAGTTCAAGCCCTATCTTGTTTTTTCTTTAACGGACGAAACATATTCCTTGCTGTGTATGGAAAACACTGAGATAAAAAAAGAGGAAAAGGGAAAATTCTTCTTTTTCGTATCACTGTTCAACCAGCTTTATTGGGTTACCGGAACCGCTCTCGGGGCGCTTCTGGGCTCTGTGATAAAATTCAATACCGAGGGGATAGATTTTTCCCTTACGGCTCTTTTTGTAACTATATTCCTTGAACAATGGCTCGGCACAAAAAAACACGTACCCGCCCTCATCGGAATTTTGGTGTCGGTGCTGTGCCTTGTGATATTCGGCTCGGATGGATTTCTCATTCCGTCAATGCTCATAATTGCCCTCATTCTTTGCATGTATCGGGAGGAAAAGAAAAATGACTGATATTCAGACGTGGAGTGTTATTGCGGTTATAACGCTCGTTACCGCCCTTACAAGATTTCTCCCCTTTGCAGTCTTTGGCAGAGGAAGAAAAACGCCTCCCCTTGTAGAAAAGCTTGGCAGACTCCTCCCCTATTCCATCATGGGCATGCTTGTGGTCTACTGCCTTAAGGGCACGAGCTTTTCGAGTCTTGGGGGATTCGTTCCCGCACTTATCTCCATCTTTGTTGTAACGGGAGTATATTTGTGGAGAAAGAACACGCTTTTGTCAATCGTGGCAGGTACGGTGACCTACATGATCCTCGTTCAAATTGTATTTTAAAAAAGATGTTGAAAAATCAATAAATTTATGGTACAATCTGTATCATGGGTTAATATGGGGTTAAAAATTCCGAGTTATAATGTAAAGGTAATTTGCAATAATCCCAAATCATCTTTGGAGGGACTAATGAAAAAGGACGCGAAAAAGAAAAAATGGGTTCTTAAAAGACACAAGGTAATACGCAACGTGCTTTTTGGAACCTTGGGTGTTTTTTCAAGGCTCAGATACAGAATTAAGATCAAAAAATTCAGAGAAGATAAAAAACGAAATTACTTGGTGCTTTTTAATCATCAAACTGCCTTTGACCAGTTTTTCGTGGGAATATCCTTCAAGGAGCCGGTGTATTTTGTCGCTTCTGAGGATATCTTCACAAAAGGGTGGGTATCAAAGCTCATAAAATTTCTTGTGAATCCCATACCGATAAAAAAACAGGGCACGGACGTTCGCGCCATACTCAACTGCATGAAGGTTGCCAAGGAGGGCGGGACCATCGCGCTTGCTCCGGAGGGTAACCGTACCTATGACGGCAAGACCGTGTATATAAATCCCACCATCGTTCCTCTTGCAAGAAAGCTTGGGCTTCCCGTTCTTCTTTACAGAATAGAGGGCGGATACGGTGTTCACCCCAGATGGAGCGACGTTGTAAGACGCGGCAAGATGGAGAGCTACGTTTCAAAGATTATTGAACCCGAGGAATATAAAAATTATTCGGACGGGGAATTTTTGGACGTTATCAAAAGCGGACTTTATGTTGACGAGGGAAAGGCGGACGCTGAGTTTTTCCACAAAAAACAAGCCGAATACCTTGAACGCGCCATGTACGTTTGTCCTTTCTGCGGACTTTCCGAGTTTGAAAGCCACGGAGATATAATAGAGTGTAAAAAATGCGGAAGAAAAATAAAGCATCTTCCCACAAAGCAGCTTCAGGGCGAAGGCTTTGAATTCCCCTTTGAATTTGTAAGCGCTTGGTATGACTATCAGTGTGAGTATATAAATTCCTTGGACGTTACCGAAATGACCGAAAATCCGCTGTATACAGACTATGTGCGCTATTGGGAGGTTATTCCTTATTGTAAAAAGATAAAGCTTTTTTCCGAACTTGCGGTTAAGCTTTACGGCGACAGAATTGAGTTTTCTGCCCGCGGCGAAATTTGGGCGTACCATTTTAACGACATTTCCTCTCTTTCCGTGCTCGGCAGAAATAAGCTTAATATTTATCACGGCAATAACGTATATCAGCTCAAGGGCGGCAAACGCTTTAATGCTCTTAAATATCTCAATATATATCACAGATATAGAAATATAACAAAAGGAGAAAAGGCGAAAGATGGAAAATTTTTGGGACTCTAATGCGTGGGGTTGGATGATACTTGTCTCAGTCCTTCTCGGAAGCTTGCTTGTTGGTAATCTTCTCAAAAAAAGCATAAAGGTACTTCAGGATTCGCTGATACCCACATCAGTTCTCGGCGGTGCGATACTCCTTGTTGTTGCTTGGATATACAAGCTCGTAACGGGTGAGGTCATGTTTGACACCGCAATTTTCGGCGGAGAGGGTACCAACAATCTTGAGATCATTACATATCATGCCTTGGCGCTTGGTTTTATCGCTTCCTCATTTAAAACAAACGGCGGTAAAATAACAAAGCAAAGAACGGGCGAAATTATAAATACGGGTGTAACCACCGTTGCCACATATCTCTTGCAGGCAATCGTTGGAATGGGAATTACACTTGCGGTAGTACTTGTTGTTCCGGACTTTTTCGGTGCAGCGGGAATGCTCCTTCCTTTCGGTTACGGACAGGGAACAGGGCAGGCTCTCAACTACGGCAATATCTATGAAACTCAGTTCGGATTTGCAGGCGGAAAGAGCTTTGGACTTGCTATTGCCGCTCTCGGATTCCTCAGCGCAAGTATAGGCGGTGTTATTCACCTTAACATTCAGAAAAAGAAGGGCAGACTCGCTCCCTCTACCCGTGATGACGGAATGCTTCACACGGAAAAAATCGAATCTCAAAATGAGATCCCCATGCAGGAGAGCATTGATAAAATGACCATTCAGATCGCGCTTATCTTCGTGGCGTATCTTATTACATATGGTCTTATGGCGCTTCTCGGAAACCTTCTGCCAAATATGAAGTCTGTAATTTACGGATTTAACTTCCTTCTCGGTGTACTTATTGCAACACTTATAAAGATATCCATGAACTTCCTCAGACGCAAGGGCATAATGAAGAAGAAGTATACAAATAACTTCCTTATGACACGCTTGAGCAACTTCTTCTTTGATATAATGGTCGTTGCGGGCGTTGCGGCAATAAGAATTGAAGCCATCGAAAAGTTCTGGGTAGTGATTCTTATTCTCGGTATTGTGGGACTTGTTATTACCTTTATTTATAACAGGATCGTTGCAAACGTGCTTTTCAAGGACTATGCGCAAGAGCAGTTCCTTATGATGTACGGTATGCTTACGGGTACTGCAAGTACGGGTATAATTCTCCTTCGTGAGATAGATAAGGATTTTAAAACACCTGCATCGGACAATATGGTATATCAGAATTTTCCTGCCATCGTGCTTGGCTTCCCCATGATGTTCCTTGCAACCTTGGCACCCCAAAAGCCCGCACTTACAATGATAATTTTCGTTCTGTTCTTTACTGTGTTGAACATAGTCCTTTTCAGATCGCATATATTTAAAAAATGGAAAAAATAACAAAAAATTCTTGACAAACCGATAAAACGTGAGTATAATGTAACAAAGAAGGCACAGGCATCGCGGAGGGTACACCTTCGGATGCCTTTTTGCTTTTATTCATACATTTTAGGAGAAAACTATGTCATACGTTAACGAAGTAATCGAACAAGTAATAAAGCAGAACCCCGGTCAGCCCGAGTTCCATCAGGCTGTAAAGGAAGTGCTTGAGTCCATCAGTGTTGTGGTGGAGAAAAATGAGGAAAAATATCGCCGTGATGCGCTTCTTGAAAGAATCGTAAATCCCGAGCGTATAATAAAGTTCCGCGTTCCGTGGGTGGACGATAAGGGACAGGTACATGTAAACACAGGCTACCGCGTGCAGTTCAACAGCGCCATCGGACCTTACAAGGGTGGTATCAGACTTCACCCCTCTGTAAACGAAGGTATCATCAAGTTCCTTGGATTTGAGCAGACCTTCAAGAATTCTCTCACAGGACTTCCCATCGGCGGCGGTAAGGGCGGCTCGGACTTTGCTCCCAAGGGCAAGTCAGACCGCGAGATCATGGCTTTCTGCCAGAGCTTTATGAACGAGCTTTATAAATATATCGGCGCAGATACAGACGTTCCCGCAGGAGATATCGGAACAGGCGCACGTGAGATCGGATATATGTTCGGTCAGTATAAGCGTCTCCGCGACGTTTACGAGGGAGTATTCACAGGAAAGGGACTTTCCTACGGTGGCTCACTTGCAAGAAAGGAAGCAACGGGATACGGACTTCTTTACCTTACAAACGAGCTTTTCAAGACAAAGGGTGCATCTCTTGAGGGAAAGACAGTTGTAGTATCCGGAGCAGGTAACGTTGCTATATACGCTATTCAGAAGGCAACAGAGCTTGGAGCAAAGGTTGTAACGTGCTCCGACTCAACAGGCTGGGTATACGATCCCGATGGAATCGACCTTGCAGCTCTTAAGGAGATCAAGGAAGTTAAAAGAGCAAGACTTACAGAGTATAAGTCATATAGACCAAACGCTGAGTACCATGACGGCAAGGGTGTATGGAGCGTTAAATGTGACGTTGCGCTTCCTTGTGCAACTCAGAACGAGCTTCACCTTGAGGACGCAAAGATGCTCGTTGCAAACGGCGTAACTGCAGTATGCGAGGGAGCAAATATGCCCACAACAGAGGATGCAACAAAGTATCTTCAGGCAAACGGCGTATGGTTCGTTCCCGGTAAGGCTGCAAACGCAGGCGGCGTTGCAACCTCTGCTCTTGAGATGTCACAGAACAGCGAAAGACTTTCTTGGAGCTTTGAGGAGGTTGACGAAAAGCTTAAGGGAATCATGGTTCGCCTGTTCCATAATATTGATGACGCGGCTAAGGCATACGGCTTTGAGGGTGACTACGTTGTAGGCGCTAACATCGCAGGCTTTGTTAAGGTTGCGGACGCTATGACGGCACAGGGAATTGTTTAATTATTAAATAAAAATGGGAGAGGACTTTTGCGAAAATTGTCCTCTCTTTTTTAGAGGTTTAGTATAAACGGGTCGCCGAGTACGTCGATCCCTGCAACCGTTCGGGTACTGCACTGACAAACCCCAAATGTCTGTAGAGGCGACCATCGGTCGTCCGTTTAAACGCGAACAATTTGGCAAATCGTGGGAATAAGTTTTATTTAATGCTTTAAGCATGGTTAAAAAATACAAATTGTGTTCTTGAGATTTGTATTTAATGTTGACAGGTGAAAGTTTATATGATACTCTTTAAATTGAATGCGATTTTAAAGGATTATGCTAATGATGGATATGATCCATTTTCTAATAACTGTGTTCATTTGGCATGTGAAATCTGGGAAACTTTCACTTCGGTTGAATACGATGAAATCTATCCATCCAAATTACAAGAAGAACTTTTAAAAAATGTTAAAGTAATTAAAGAAACCAAAATAACTCATTCGAATTATTACGGTTATTATGACGGACAAAAATTGGTGACCGGTAGTGTATTAAATAAACCTTAATAAATAGGCTGAGAACGGAAGGGATTTATTATGAAAAAAAGGAGAATTGTTTTGCATGCTGTCTTGTTGATAACAAGCTTGCTGATCGCTGCGGTTGAAACTATAGGTGTAATAGCATTTGGAACATATTATTTTGGAGAATGGTTTTGGGGCTATATTTTTTGAAAAGGATAAAGGAAAAATGAAAAAAAATGTAAATTCTATTTCCAAAGCTGAAATAATCTTGGTTATAATAGAAACACTTTTGGCTTTATACAATATAGCGAATTTTGTTGCGTTATATTATATGATTTATATGTGATTTTTCTAAGAAAGGGAGAATTTAAAAATGGAAAAGTTTCTGAATGTATACTTAAAATTTCTTTTGGTATTGAATTCTTTAATAATTGTTGTAATTGCTTGGTTGGCTTGGCCATTTTAGATTATACTTATTATAAATAAAACGTTAAAGTTGTGATTTGTTTTTCGCAGTATTCATGTAATAACCCTATCTGTGTGATGCATTTGCATAGGTATGGCTTTTTTGTATTGTAAATAACAATTAGAGGTACAAATATTCTTACAATGTGCATCGGTCGTCCATCCCTACTCGAACAATACGGTGACACGGGTTTGTTCGTGATGTGTCCGTATGTTTTGTAGGACCGACGTCCTCGGCGGTCCGAGAACGACGAATACGCAGGAATTCCCGTGTGATTTTCCGAATTACCCCTGCGGACCGCTTTTTAATTCCTGTCAACGCTTGAAAAAATAAAGATTTCTTTATTGTGACGGGTTGCATAGTCAAGAGCGATCTTCGTGCCGCTTTTTCGTGTTTGGGGAGCAAATGATTCATTGTAATATACAATGCAAAATCTGCTTTTGTCTATCATTTCGCAGTTTCTCTCCACATATACCGCTTTGCCTGCGTTTTTAATCCTTTCGGGATAATACGTATCTTCGTATCGTTCCAAAAGGTATTCTTTATAGCTTTCGTTGATAATCGGAAATTCAGCTCTCACGTAAACCCGTTTTATGTGAGGGTGCTTTTCTTTTAATTCGGTAACGATCTCAAGGCAAAGGCTGTCAAATCGGCTTTTACTGCCGAATAAAAAAGTATCTGTGTTGTTTTCAAGTATCAGCTTTTCAATTACTTCGCGTAATTGTTTTTTTAATTCTTCGGTTTCATTTATATTTCTGTGACCGAAAAAACAGCAGGTATTTTTTGTTTTATCTGATCCAATCATAATTACACCTCTAATTTTGTAGATATACGGCATATCTATTTCCAACATTATATCACATAATGAAATTAAAATAAATACATAATATATTTATTTTGAGGTGATTTTATGGCTATAAAAAGTGTTTCAATCAGAATTGAAGAAGAAATGTTAAATAAAATTGCTTATATTGCTGATTACGAAGGACGAAGTGTAAACAGTCATGTGCTTGTTTTAATAAGAGAAAATATTAAAGCATTTGAAGCAGTAAATGGTGTAATTGAGGGTGAGATTCCTCTTGACTCCAATGTAAAGCCAACTCGCAAATAATTTATTAAAATATCATAACAACACCGATGGGGTTTCGATTGATTCCTCATCGGTGGTTTTTCTTTATTCGGAATTTATTAAATCTTTGTAAAATAACGGGCGGCAAAGAAAACTTAACCGAAAAAAATGAAAAAAGGTCTTGCAATATATTTATATATATGGTACAATATGTATGCTTATATGATTTTATAATGGGTAGTATGGGTTTTGATTCGGAGGAATAATGAAAGGGAAGATTTTTAATTTTGCCTATGCGATGAATTTTTTTTCACAAAGCGCATTTTCTTTGATCTTTCCTCTGGGGTTGTTTCTTGGACTTGGATATTGGCTGACCACTGATATGGGTGCTCCCCAATGGGTGTTTGCAATATGTATCGTTGTGGGCGTTCTCTCGGGCGTTGTATCTATGTTCAAGTATATAATTTTTGCCTCAAAGCATATGCCGAAGGCAAAGGAAAAGGAGAAAGAGCGAAAGTGAACGAAAGAAGATCTGTTCTAAAGCAGACCATTTGGTTTGCCCTCGGGATACTTGCAGGTGCTGTAATTACTGTGCTTGTGTATCTTGCGATCAATAAATTTTCAATGAGCGTACTGCTTGGAGCGTTGCTTGGATCCTTGGTAAGTGTTGGCAATTTCTTTTTCATGTGTGTTTCGCTTACAAATGCAACCGAGGGAGAGGTCGATGCGGGTGCTGCCATAAATAAGGCGAGGGGCGGATACGTTTTGAGAATGGCGGCTATTGCGCTTATACTTATTGCGGCGTTAAGAAGCGGATATTTCGATACTATTGCAACCATCGTTCCCCTGCTGCTCATGCGTCCCGTGCTTATGATAGAACAATTTTTTATGAAATCCGGTGATAAGAAATGAATATAGAAATTAAAGGACCACAGGTGTACGTTGATATACCGATAACTGAAAATTTCAGCTTTACAATAACACAAACCACGGTATCGTCCTTCCTTGTAATGATAATGCTTTGCCTTGCGTTTTATTTCCTCGGAAGAAATCTCACAAAGCGCCCCGGCAAAATGCAGGTGCTTACGGAAAAGGGCGTTACGATGCTTTACGGGCTCATTGATGAAACCATGGGAGCGCACAATCATAAATTTGCACCCTATATCGGCGCACTGTTCCTTTCCTCGTTCTTCGGTTCGATAATTGGAACGACGGGATTTTTCAGATCATCAACTGCAGATCTTAGTACAACGGCAACGTGGGCTATAATGACCATCGTTATCGTTTGGGTAAGTAATATCAGAGAAAATGGTTTTCTCGCTTGGCTTAAGGGCTTTACAGAGCCGTTCTTCGTTATGACTCCCATGAATGTAATAAGTGAGATCGCCACACCTGCATCAATGGCGTTCCGTCATTTCGGTAACGTTGCGGGAGGCTCGGTTCTTACAACGCTTATTTATACAGCCCTTGCGCTTCTTTCCAACGTGCTTCTTTCTTGGATACCCAATGCGTTCATCGCATCGATACCGATCTTTCAGGTTGGTATTCCCGCAGTGTTCTCCTTGTATTTCGACTTCTTCTCAGGAGCGATACAGGCATTGGTATTCAGTATGCTTTCGATGGTTTATATCGGAGCAGCAAATCCCCCTCACAATGAGGAAACAAAAGAAGAAAAATAATGTAAAAATGCCGAAAACGGCTTAAAATAATAAAATAAAAATAAATAATATATCTTGGAGGATATTAAAATGGAAATTATGGAACTCGCTCAGTTGTCAGAGGCAATCGCAACAGTTGGTAAGGCTGTTGGTGCAGGACTTTGTATGGGTATCGGAAGTATCGGTTCTGCTCTTGGAGAAGGTAATGCAGTTGCACGTGCTCTTGAAGGAATGGCTCGTCAGCCCGAATCTGCATCCAACCTCAGAACAAATATGATCCTTGGTTGTGCTATCACAGAGTCAACAGGTATTTATGCACTTGTTGTAGCTCTTCTTATCATTTTTGCATTATAATAAACGGGTAATCTAAAAATTACAAACATAATTATTCGTTAAAATGCGGAGGAAAATATGACAGGAGAGTTTATCTTGGAATTTAGTAAGATTCCGGTGGCACTTGCCGCAGGTGACTATCAAGGACTTATAAGCTTTGATGTCTGGACGTCTCTTTTCACCCTTTGTAA
Source organism: Eubacteriales bacterium (assembly GCA_045629725.1). GTDB lineage: Bacteria > Bacillota > Clostridia > Oscillospirales > CAG-272 > SIG714. Next base: position 10,679 of record JAZQRT010000107.1, read on the forward strand.
TCTGCTTATAGTATTCTATTTCGGAAAGAAATTTCTTTTCGGACCCGTTAAGAAAATGATCGACGAGCGTCAGCGCGAGATCGACGATATGTATGACGATGCGGGAAAGTCCAAGGATGATGCCGCAAAGCTTAAAACGGAATATGAAGAAAAACTCAGAATGGCACAGGAAGAAAGCGAAGAGATCATGCGCCGCACTGTGAGAAACGCAAGACTTAAGGAGGAGGAGATCCTCAAAGCAGCCCGTGAGGAGGCAAGTGCCACCATCAGACGCGCGGACGAGCAGATAGAGATGGAGCGCCGTCAGGCACTTAACGACATCAAAAATGAAGTGTCCGGAATTGCCGTTGATATTGCGGGAGCCGTGCTTGAGCGCGATATTAATGAAAAAGAGCATGAGCAGATGATAGATTCCTTCATCGAAAGATTTGGAGAAAACGATGGTTAATGCTTTTGAATACGGCAGAGCACTTTATATGCTCGCAGTGGAAGATAATATCACGGAGGAGATCTTAGAGCAGCTTGATGCTGTTGAAAGGATATTCGTGGAAAATCCCGAATACCGCAGTGTGCTTGATACACCTGCAATTTCGACAGATGAAAAGCCAAAGCTTATTGATGCGGCATTTTCCGGTGCTCATATCTACGTTTCGAATTTTCTCAAGATACTTTGCGCAAGACGCGCAATATCTCAGTTTGGAGAATGTGTGAAGGCGTACCGTGATTCTTATGATGAATCAAGAAATATAATGAGAGCGACGGCAATTACGGCGCGTCCCATGTCGGAGCGTCAGATAAAAGCCCTAACCGAAAAGCTTTCGGGAATAACAGGAAAAAACATCATTGTTACGAACGAGGTCGACGAAAAGCTTATTGGTGGCGTAACTCTCAGATATGGCGGCAAACAGCTTGACGGAAGTGTAAAGGCTCGTCTTGATGAGCTGAGAAAAAGGCTTTCGGAAACAATAGTGTAAAGTTGGTGATACGATGCAGTTTAATATTGAAGAAATCAGCAAAGTAATAAAAGAACAGATAAAGCATTATTCCGATGAGGTCAAGCAGGATGAGGTCGGATACGTAATATCCGTTGGTGACGGAATTTCAAAGGTTCACGGACTTGAAAAGTGTAAGTCCAACGAGCTTCTTGAATTCTCAAACGGATCCTACGGAATGGCACTCAACCTTGAGGAGAACTTCGTTTCTGCGGTAATGCTTGGAAGTGACGTTGGTATATCCGAGGGAAGCCTTGTAAAGCGTACAGGTAAGGTCGTATCCGTGCCTGTTGGCGATGATATGATCGGCAGAGTCATTAACGCTCTTGGCGAGCCCATTGACGGAAAAGGACCTATTACAGCGGCACAGATGCGTCCCATTGAGCATAAGGCTCCGGGAATTATTGAAAGAAAATCTGTAAGCGTACCTCTGCAGACGGGAATCAAGGCTATTGATGCCATGATACCCATAGGAAG
>JAZQRT010000108.1:0-5101 GCA_045629725.1 Eubacteriales bacterium
ATCGCAATATTTTATTTTTTGAAATTTTACGCAAGGTATATCTCATCAGTGGGCACCTGTCCGCCAACAAGCTGAGGATTTACCGCGAATATCGCCTCGTAGAAAGCACGGAGCGAGGTCTTCATTTCATCTCCCTCAATACAAACGATATTGCACTTGGGGATCGCCTTTTCCGCAAGTCCCGCATCTGCAACGATTCCCGCTTCAACAACCTTGTCTGCGGCTTCCTTTGTGTTTTCGTTTACAAAAGTAACGGATTTACGGAATTCTGCCATAAATCTTTCCACCGCTTCCTTGTTATTTGCATAAGTTTTTGCATTTACAAGTATACAGCTTGTCATAAGACGGCTTCCCTCGTCTGCAACCTTATCCCATTCTTCTGTAATATCAAGGGCAACCTTGGCTTTTTCAGCCTTTGCGCTTACCTGTGTAACGTAGGGCTGGGGAAGCATTGCTATCTCTGCGCTTCCTGCAATAACGAGCTTACCAACGTCGGAGGCATCTGCAAGGTATTCGATCTCAACGTCCGTACCAACCTTGAGTCCGTTCTTTTCAAGGACAAATTCAAGTGCAAACTGAGGAACCTGTCCCTCTCCCGTTGCATAGATCTTCTTTCCCTTAAGGTCCTGAACGGATTTTACCGTGTCTGTTGAATCAAGAACGTAAAGTACGCCAAGAGTATTTACCGCCGCGATCTTATATACTCCGGGGGCTTTCTTTGCAAGAGTTGCCGCAAGGTTCGTGGGAACGGATGCAATATCAAAATTACCTGCAATAAGGTCGCTGAGCTTTTCCTGTGCGTTTGCCGCGATAGTGAAATTATAAGTATCAAAGGTCTTACCGGCAGCCGCGTCACTGTAAATGGGTGCCATACCGATTCCTGTGGGGCCCTTCATTGCGAAAACAGTGAGAGTTGACGGTGTGGGGGCAGGTGTTGTGCCCTCGGGAGTTACCTCTGTGTTTGTGGCATCGGGTGTTGTTGTGGGCGCTGAGGCAGGTGTGCAGGAAACTGCAAGAAGTGCCATTGTGAGCACCAATAAAAGTGATAAAAATTTCTTCATTTTGTTTTCTCCTTCTATATGAATTATTTTTTTATTTATTTATTTTCGGCAGCCTTATTATCTGCTGTTTTTTTCATTATTATTTCGCTTCCCCGTCTTTCGATAAGCCCTTCCTCGCTAAGCTCGGAAATCAGCCTGTAAAGGGATGCTCTGCCAACTCCAAGCCTTCTTGCAAGGGCTGACATATTTTCTGTCATACGGGCTCTGCCTTCTTCGTCATAATCCAAAGACTTTATATATTTCCAAAGTCTGAGCTTCAAGTCGCCCGATGCAAAGGAATCAAGCTTTTTGTTGAGGAACCTTATCTTTCCCGTCAGCTCCTTGATTATCTCAAGGGCTATCCTGCCGTCCATTTGTATGAGATTTTCAATTCCTTCTTCGTCTATAAACAAAAGTCTGCAGACACCAAGTGACTTTATTTCGGTATATTTGTCCTCGCCGTCACAATAAAGAGAGGCATATCCAAAGACGCTTGACACGGTAAGCACGTTGAGAAGAACTCTGCGTCCCTCCTCGGAATGGTACACTCCTATTTTGCCCGAGGCAATAACGTATATTCCCCTCTCGGGATACAGGATCTCGTTTTTTTCAAGACATAGCTCTTGGCACGTTCCGAGAGCCGCGTCCAAAACCGTATTGTCCACTCCTTGAAAAAGCTTACATTTTTCCAAAACCGCTTTCTTTTCAGAATCCATTTTCACCCTCCTAAAAAGTGTCTTATTTAAGACAGTTTTATTATATACATTTTCAAGAATTTTGTCAAGAGGAAAATTATAAAAAATCCGAACATTCGGCAAAACGCGGGTAAATTCGTGCGTGGCGTTTGTTTTCAAAAAATTGGCACCTGCAAAACCAAACGCACCGCCAATTTGTGACGGTGCGTTTGCTGTTATTAAATCATTTCCGTTTGAGAATAATAATTATCACGGCGCCGAGTATTACCGTGGGCACTGCGGCTGAAACCAAAATCAAAATTACCCCAACACCGCTGACGCCTGCTGAATCCTTTTCACTTTCGGTAGTCTGTACGGACTCGGGCGTTGTGATCGGCTCCTCTGTTTTTTTCAAATCCTCCGTTTCGGGTGTGGGCGTTTCCTGTGTCGCAGGACAGGTATCGCAATCCTCTGTAACGGGCAGGTCGGTAAAATCGGGGGTGGGCTCGGGATATATCTGATACTCTGTAAGGTCTGCAAAATAGGTATATCCGGGGCAGGAGCCGCCCTCTGTGGATTTCATAAAATCGACCATACTTCCCGCGCACTCTCTGTATACGTTCTCGGGCAGGAGATAGATCTCCTCTGTGACGATGGAATCCTTATATAACACAAAGTCGCCTTTATTTGTCACGAAATATATACTGAACCCCCACATTTCATGAAAAATATAGGTATTTATGACCTCCGTATCGGAATCAAAGATCCTGCCGTGAGACTTTGCCATTACACATATCTGACTAAGACAGGCTCTTGCAAGGCAGGATATGGGAGCTGTCTTGACCTCGCCCTCAGCCTTATATCTTATCTGAATGAGGTTGTCCGAGGTTACAAGATACGCCACATCATCACTGCTGTTCTTTATAATATCGTAAACCTCTGTGCCGCGGGCAAACTCGGTAAAATACATTCCGCTGTATATCATCACGGCGCTGTCATCGGGCTTGAATTTATATTCAAGAGCATGCTCCTCATCAACGTGAAAGGCATCATACTCCTCCCCGCCGTACAAAGGCAGTGCCAAGGAAAATAAAAATGCAAGGATCATCAAGCTGCAAAGGTTTTTCTTCATATTTTTTCTCCAAAACAAAGTAACTTCCTATAAATTAAACAAAGAGCGCAGGATCTTACGCCTGCACTCGTTCAAAAATCATGCTTTGAAACGTAGCTTTTGATCGCCTCAAAGGTCTCGTCGCTGATATGATGCTCAACTCGGCAGGCATCGTCGGAGGCGATCTGTTCATCAACTCCCAAGCGGACGAGCAATCTTGTCAAAATCGTGTGGCGCTCGTATATTTTATGAGCAAGCTCAAGTCCGGGCTCTAAAAGCTTTATACTTCCGTCAACGTCAACACTTATATATCCGCCGTTTTTCAGAATTCCGATGGCACGGCTTACGCTGGGCTTGGAATATCCCATATGCTCACTTATATCTATCGCTCTTACTGTGGATTTTTCTTTTGACAGAACGTATATCGTTTCAAGATACATCTGTCCCGATTCCTGCATGGGCATTTGATCACCTCTTCAATATTATCTTAATTATTATATCACTAAATGATTAACTTTTCAAGTATATATTTCAATACTTTAATAAAATAAATTATTTTTTTGTTTTTTATTAAATTCCCTTTACAACCTTTATTTTTTATGGTATCATATATTATATCTGCCCGTGGCTTAGCCCGGATAGAGCAACGGACTCCGACTCCGTAGATCGCAGGTTCGAATCCTGTCGGGCAGGCCATGCCGAGGCTTTGTGCTGTCAAGGCTTCGGCAACACAAAATAATATTACACTATAAAACGAGGAAAGAGGTTGAAGCTCCGTGACGAAATATCTTCTTGATCTTATTACAAATCCTATTTTAATTACCGCACTTTCGTCTTTCTTAGTGGCTCAGATAATCAAGCTTTTTATTCACGCAATAATCTACAAGAAATTCGATATCATGCGTCTTTTCGGTGACGGAGGAATGCCCTCGGGTCACTCTGCCATGGTTTCCTCCGTTGCAACCATTTGCGGTCTGCTCTACGGATTTGGCAGCGCTGAGTTTGGCATCAGTGCCACCTTGGCGTTCATCGTTTGCCACGATGCCAAGGGTGTACGCCGTGAAACGGGACGTCAGGCAGTTGTCATCAACGAGCTTCTCCGCGCCTTCCGCGATATGTCCAAGGAAAAGATAACAGAGGTAAAGCTCAAGGAATTTGTGGGACACTCCCCCGTTCAGATCGCCGCAGGCGTTTGTATCGGAATTTGTAACGCATTTTTCATGTATTTTGTTGTTTTCTGGAATCAGATATCCGCAACTATCCTTTAATTATATTTTAAAACCGTCAGAAGTGAGCAAAACGCTTTGGCGGTTTTATATTTTTTGGTGTGAAAGATGAGAATGATTATACACATTATGCACAGAAATGCCGAAAAATTCAAAAAAACTGAAAAAAGCCCTTGACAAGAAAGAAAAGCTGTGTTAGAATAAGTAGCCGCATGATTTTTGGGGTATATTTTAAGCTGTCTTGCAGCACCCCTGTCAGCGAGTTCAGGCTATAAGCCGTTTAGAAAGTGAGGTGCTTTTCGTGTTTGCAGTAATCGAAACAGGTGGAAAGCAGTATAAGGTTAAGGAAGGCGATATCGTTTTCGTTGAGAAGCTGAACTGCGAAGAAGGTTCAGTTGTAACATTCGATAAGGTTATCGCAGTAAACTCTGATGCAGGTTTCAAGGTTGGCGCTCCCTACGTTGAAGGTGCAACAGTTACCGCCAATGTCGTTAAGAACGGCAAGGCAAAGAAAATCTATGTTTTCCGTTATAAGGCAAAGAAGAACGAGAAAAAGAAGATCGGTCACAGACAGCCTTTCACAAAGGTTCAGATCACAGCAGTTAATGCATAATTAAGGCATGACTAAGATCACGTTTTTCAAAAGAGACGGTGTATTCTTCGGCTTCCATGAAAATGGACATACGGGGTTTGGTGAAGAAGGGGACGATGTTCTCTGCGCTGCCATTTCCGCAATGACCATGCTGATCATCAATACCGTTGAAATCTCTTACGCTTCCAATGTCGATTATACCATCGACGAGGAAACAACCGATATCACCTTGAAGGTAATGTCCGCTCTACCTGAGTTTGAAGCTGACGAATGTAAGCGTTTTGCTGTCAGCGGTCTTCTCCAGGGATATTTCTATCAGCTGATGGATCTTACAGAGGACTATTACGAGTTTCTTGAGGTTGATGTCATCGAAGCATAATGCACATAACAAACTAATACGGAGGAATAGAAAATGTTAAGACTTGGATTACAGTTTTTTGCTCACAAAAAAGGTGTTG
>JAZQRT010000109.1:0-2620 GCA_045629725.1 Eubacteriales bacterium
ATCTTATTTTTCCTGTAAATAAATACGCTTCTGAAAAGAAGCTCACCCTGTCTGACAGCTTGAACGGTGAGTATAAATTAAAAATACGCCTTGATAACCTTTCGCCGGATTTTGACGCGTACATTGACGTTTCGCGTTTTATCGGGCGGGAGATATCCGTTTCCGCAGAGCCGAATATGGAGATTCGTTTTAAGGAATCCGATACTATGGATATACCGGGAATTTATACCGAGGATTACAGACCGCAAATTCATTTTACGACAAGGAACGGTTGGCTTAACGACCCGAACGGGTTAATATTTATTGACGGCAAGTACCATATGTTTTATCAGCATAACCCCTGTGAGCCCCGTTGGGGAAATATGCATTGGGGACACGCGATAAGCAGAGATATGATACACTGGGAGGAGACCGATATTGCTCTTTTTCCCGATAAAAGCGGAACGATGTTTTCCGGCAGTGCCATTGCCGACGAAAATAATTTGTTAGGTCTGCAAAACGGGGATACTCCCACGGTACTTTTATACTACACGGCGACTGAGCCCTTCAGTCAATACCTTGCATATTCTACCGACGGGCTAAAAACAATACATAAGACAGACGCTCCGGTTATCCCCCATATTGTCGGAGGTAACCGCGACCCTAAGGTAGTCTTTTGCGAGGAATGGGATGCGTATGTTTTGGTATTATACATGAGCGGAGAAACTTATGCATTCTTCAGATCAGAGGATCTTACTCACTGGGATAAGGTTCAGGAGATCACCGTTACAAGTGAAAACGAATGCCCCGACCTTTTCCCTCTGACCACCGATGACGGTAAGAGAAAATGGGTCTTTATCGGCGCCCACGACAGATACGTTGTCGGTGATATGCGAGAGGATGGCTTCCATCCGACTCAAGAGGCACAGTCTCTGCACTATGGAAAAAGCGCATACGCAGGGCAAACGTTCTCCTGTTTGCCCAACGGCAGGGTCGTGAGAATTGACTGGGACCGTTGGGGGATCTCCACACCACGCTTTAACGGACAGATGGGCTTTCCCACCGATCTTACACTTAAGCATACAGATGACGTTTACTATCTTTGCGCTTTACCTATAAAGGAGATCGAAAGCATATACGACAGTGAAATTATCACTGAAAATGTAAAGCTGCAAGCCAACATAAAAAACGATATCCCTCTTTCCATGTCTCCCTATATGATCAAAATAAAAGCCGACCTTCCGAGTGAAACTCGGTTGACCTTAGAGTTGTTTGGCAGAAAAATAATATGTGATACGGAAAAAAACAGCATCACGCTTTCAAAAAACACAGCACCTCTTTCATTTACTCCGGGCAAGATAGACCTTGTAATTATATCGGATCGATGCAGTCTGGAAATTTATTCCGACGGTGGAAAATTCTATATGAGTACCGTTGATGAAAACACCTGCTGCGACTACAATTTGCCCTATCTGGAGACGGTCGCAAGCAGTGATTGCGAAATTCAACGTATAGAGCTTCATTCATTAAAATCAATTTGGGGAAAATAAAATGAATCTGCTTTCCTTTGGTGAAATCATATGGGATTCCTATGGCGATTCATATACCATAGGCGGCGCGCCGTTAAATCTTGCGGCGCATTATGCCATACAAGGGGGAGACGCCTGGCTGGCGTCAGCAGTTGGAAACGACGTTCTGGGAACAAGAGCAACCGAGCATATTAAGGCACTCGGCTTAAAAACAGATTACGTTTCTGTTTTGGACGGACTGCAGACCGGTGAATGTGTCGTTACACTTGATGAAAAGAGCGTACCGAAGTATAATATTCTTGAAAACGTCGCATACGATCAAATTTCACTACCCGTCACTTTGAATCAAACCTTCGACGTTATAGCATTTGGAACTCTTGCCTTACGCAGTAAGCAAAACGTAGAAGCCTTAGAGTGCATTTTACGCAATAACACATTTGGAGAAATATATACCGATCTAAATATCCGTCCGCCCTTTTATTCTAAGGAATCTATTGAGTTTTGCCTTGCCAATGCTACAATTGTAAAAATCAGTGATGAGGAGCTTCCGTTGGTAACATTGCAACTGTTCGGCAAAAACCTCGCTTGTGCAGACGCTTACGACTTAATTGCCCAAAACTACCCTAAAATAAAGTTGATTTTAATTACGCAAGGCGAAATGGGATCAACCTGCTACGACTGCCAAAATAAAAAAATATACACCTGCAAAGCGGAACCCGTTACCGCCGTATCCACAGTCGGTGCAGGAGATAGCTACGGTGCAACCTTTTTAACCCAGTATCTCAAAGCCAATGATATTATGCTCTCAATGGCTTTGGCATCCAAAGTAAGCGCTTTTGTAGTTTCACATCAAGAAGCAATTCCTAATGATACAAAAGAATTTATAAAAAGTGTTGTCCCTACTTGACCACACTCGTGAGCGGCTCCCCCATCATCCAGAACGGCAAGCTGGTGGGCGCGGTGACACACGTGCTGATCAGTGATCCCACGGCGGGATACGGCATTTTCATTGAGAATATGCTGAAGGCCGCCGAATAAAAATCCATGACAGGGGCAGCATGCCCTTGTCTTTTTTTGCCTTGTATGGTATAATAAAACAATGGCATCAAATG
>JAZQRT010000110.1:0-8236 GCA_045629725.1 Eubacteriales bacterium
CAACATGAAGCATTACTGTAGTTTTCGTATTTTTTCATAACATCCAATAAAGCTCTCTCCACCAAATATCTTTTTTCAACTGTGATTTCTTCGAGCATTTCGCAGTAACCGGTGTTTATCGTTGTAACAGTGATAAAATACTTATCATCATTTTCGATATAGCCCAGGTCGATTTCTACATGATCGTATCCAAGAGTTAAGATGTCTTCATCCTTGTATTCTATCATAAAAACGTATTGACAATTTTGATAAGGAAGACTAGGAAATAGTTGATAATTCCATTTCGTTCTATTTTTTGCATTAAAGCATCTGGCTACAATTGTCGCTGCAAGCAATATTATTGATCCTGCAAAGAATCCCCAAAATCTTTTGTAGTCTACAGGAAGATTACCCGTGAATTTTCCTGTTTCTCCGTTCATTGCAAAGGTGTATTTCTTTCCCTTGTATTCTGTAATCAGAAGCCAAACGGGGAAAAGTGCGTATTTTACGTCGCTGACGGGATACCTGATATCCGAGCTTTCACGAGTGACGGAAACAAAGCCCGATGTCGTTCTCATCATTTCCTCGGTAATACTGTTGGATATCCTTTCTCTGATCCTGCCTCGGCATACCGAGGGCTCAACGTCATATTTATCTGCGTAAAATCCTGCAAGGTATACAGGTTCAAAGGGAACTGCATTCTGAACCCCAAAGGGCTCAATGGATTCCATCAAAGTGTCGTCCGTTTTTAGCGAACCGTCTGCCGGAATAGCGGCAAAGGACATTTCACAGCTTCTGTAAAGTCTGAAATGGTCTGTTTTTGTGTAATTGTATCTTGAATCGGACCAATGTATCATGCGTTTAGCTCTGAATGTGAGATCGCTGTCGGTATCACAGCTGAAAAGCCAGAAGGGAATGTATACGCCCTTGACAGAGTCGATCCTGTTTTTGTCCTTGAAAAGCTTTGGCAAAAGATGCTTACCCTTATAAAGCTTGTTGAGTGCTTCAACGGCATCATCCTTTGTGGTTTTAAAGGGAAGAACAAGCTCAGGACGGTAAACACCTGTAAGGCGCGATGATATCGTTGCGGGATTTCCGCAATAGATACATTTTGTCGCAGCAGTATTAGCATCGGTAATAAGCTGACCGCCGCAGGAAGGACAGGTGTGAACATTGAACTCGGAGCTTTCTTCTTCATTCCACTCCTTATCCTCAAAGGATGTGTCAAAATCATCACTTCTGTCACCCTTGCTTTTAAGATCCTCGCTTTTTAAAAATTCGGCGACCTCGATCTCGCTTCCGCAATATTCGCAGGTCATTTTTTCACATTCACCGTTATATGAAATACCCGCTCCGCAATTGGGACATTTATATACTAATGCTTCCGCCATTTTATCATCCTTTCCTATAATTAATATAAACTTACCGATAAATTATATCATTTTTAATTAAAATTGTCAATACGGACATAATTGGTATTTGACATTTATATTGTTTTATGGTAGTATGAGATGTAATTGTTGGGAGGGTAGTTATGTCAAAGGAAAAAGTAAGTAAAAAAAGAATATGGGAGCTTGATTTTATCAGAGGAGTTGCAATAATCGGAGTTGTTTTCGTCCACGTAATGTATGATCTGACAGATATTTTTCGCGTGGATATTTCCCTCGGCCCCGTGTTTGATGCAGTTCAGAAATATGGAAGCTTAATATTTATAATTCTATCGGGTATTTGCGTGACTCTCGGAAGACGTAACATAAAAAGAGGTCTTGTGGTTTTTGCCTCGGGCTGTCTTATAAGCGGAGCCACTTATTTGATGGTGTATCTTGATATGCTTGCCCCGTATGCAAAGATCGATTTTGGAATACTATCCTGTCTTGGCGCGTGTATGCTTTTTTATACGATCGTAAAGGATGCTAATAAATGGGCGGTTCTTGGAATCGGAATTCTGTTTGTCGGACTTGGATTTTTGCTGAAGACGGTATATTTTGATACGAATTATTTTGCGTTTTTAGGTATTCGTTCAAGAAACTATTCGGCAGGAGATTATTTTCCCCTGCTCCCGAATCTCGGATATTTTCTTATAGGTTCTTTTGTTGGAAAATTGGCGTATAAAGACAAAAAAACACTTTTCCCTGCAGTAAATGACCAAAATCCTGTTTTGAGGTTCTTTTCGTTTCTCGGACGCCACTCGTTGTGGGTGTATCTTGCTCACCAGCCGATTGCATACGGAATACTTTATTTGATTTTTGAAATATTATAATTATAATAAATCGGAGGTTTAATATGTTTTATACAATGAAATTTGGAGATATTGAGCACAATCTCCCCATTTGTCCCCTTAATGATAAGCTTTCCATCGCAGGATTTATAATCCTCGGAAATGCCGCGCTTTCCGAGGAGTGTGCAAAACAGCTTCTTGAAAAAGCACCCGAGTTTGATTATATCTTCACGGCAGAGGCAAAGGGAATTCCTCTTGCTCATGATATGACACGTCTTGCGGGAAAGAGTCAGTATATTATCGCAAGAAAGTCACCGAAGCTTTATATGTCAGGGCATATTAGCGTTGCTGTTCAGTCCATTACCACCGCAAAGGAGCAGGTACTGTATCTTGATAAAGCGGAAGCGGACCTTATTGCAGGTAAAAAGGTTCTTATTGTTGATGACGTAATTTCAACAGGTGAATCCTTAAAGGCGATCGAAGCTCTTGTTGAAAGGGCAGGCGGTGTGATCGTTGGTAAAATGGCTATCCTTGCAGAAGGAGATGCACAGGACAGGGAGGATATTATATACCTCCAGCCCCTTCCTCTTTTTGACAGTGAGGGAAATCCTTTGAATTAACAGATATATTAATAACACAAAACCCACCTCGATGAGGTGGGTTTTGTACTATATAAATTAATTTGATTTTTTCTGTGATATCACAAAATTTCCCTCTTTGTAGTCAAGCAGAATATCTCCGTTGCTTGTGAAAAAGAATTCAACAGAGGAGCTCTTTGCAAACTCCAAGAGCTTTTTTTCTGCGTCATTCTTGTCCTCAAGAGTTACTGCTGCATAGCTTACCCGATGCTCTGTGAGCAGTTTTCTTATCGCTGAATTATATGCACCGTGGTGAGGAAGCTTAACAAAGACAAAATTGCCTCTTTGGAAGCTTAAAAATTCCTCAAGCCTTGCTTTTGTGGCATCTCCTGTCAAGAGAAGACTTTCACCGCTTTGCAGAGTAATAAGGGTGATAAGGGAATTGGCGTTGTCATCCGTGCCATAATCCTCCGTGGGAGGATCCACCAAAATCTCGGTTCCGCCCTCAAGGGTATGGGAATATTTTTCCCCTTTAAGGTATACGGTGTTTGTGGTGTCTTTTTTGTCTTCAACGGCTTCAAGCAGTTTTCGAGTCAGCTTGGAATGACGAACGTAATCGGGCATAACGAGAGTCTCAACGGGGTATGACCTTAATATTTCAGGCGCTGATCCAATGTGATCGTTGTCATAGTGCGTGATTATAAAAAGATCTATCTTATCTGTTCCGTTCTCGTCAAGCATTTTTTTGATACTTTCGGTATCATCCTCATCGGCGCAGTCAACAAGAATACGATATCCGTCAATGTTTATGAAAATACAGTCGGACTTTCCGCTTGACAGGACCTGTAAGCTTAATTTTTCGGTAACTGTAGAATCTGAACAAGCGCAAAAACAGGAGAAGACGATAGTAAAAGTTAAAAACAATAAAATAATCTTTTTTTTCATCTCGTTTCTCCTGTTTTAATTTATTTATATCTGAATGTACAGCGTAATTTTGAGCAAAATATCTTAAGAATTTGCATTTGCTTCTTCGGGGGATTTTTTCATACGGAACATCTGCCGCTGAGCCATAACAAGATCGTGATAAATACCTTTTTTGTGCATAAGCTCATTGTGAGAACCTATTTCAGCAAGGGTGCCGCTGTCAAGAACAATGATCCTGTCGCAGTTTCTGAGAGTTGAAAGTCTGTGTGCGATGGCAATGGTGGTTCTGTTCTTGGCAAGAACGGCAAGAGCATCCTGTATCTCTTTTTCCGTTTCATTGTCAAGCGCGGAGGTTGCCTCGTCAAGGATCAATATCTTAGGATCGCGAAGGAGAGCTCTTGCAATTGCGATACGCTGTCGTTCGCCGCCCGAAAGGGTATAACCATGCTCACCGATATAAGTATTATAGCCATCCTGCATTTTAATTATAAACTTGTGTGCGCCTGCAACCTTTGCGGCGCTGAGAACCTCCTCCTTGGTGGCGGAGGGCTTGGCATAGGAAATGTTATCGTATACCGTTCCCGAGAAAAGGAAGGTTTCTTGGAGTACAACACCGATCTGAGAACGAAGTGAGCTTTGGGAAATGTCTTTAACGTCGATTCCGTCAATAAGTATACGTCCTTTTTCTGCATCGTACATTCTCATTACAAGGTTGATAAGCGTGGATTTACCAACTCCCGATCGACCGACAAGACCTATCATCTCGCCGGGCTTGATGGTGAAATTGATCTTTTCAAAGACTTGATTTCCCTTTTCATATCCAAATCCAACGTCATCAAAGGTGATCTCTCCTTTAAGGTCAATGTCAAGCTCTTTTTGCTTAACAAGTGAGTCTGCATCCTCAATAACGTCATAGATCTTAGAAATAGAGTTGTTTGTACGGATAATCATTCGGGGGAGGTTTGACATCCAACGAAGGGGACCGTAGATCATGGAGGCATAAGCGGAGAACTGGGACATTTCACCGAGTGTCATTGAACCGCCGAGGATCTTATTGCCTGCATAAAACATAAGGAAAAATTCACCGAATCCCATGAAAAAGCTGAGAAAAGGTTGTATCTTACCAAAAAATTTCTCGTTTCTTATTTGAATGTTTTTCTCGTTTGTGATAACCCCGTCGTATTTTTTGATCTCTTTTTCTTCAGAACCGTAGGACTTTACCACACGGATACCTGAAAAAATATCGTGGAGAATACTTCTTGATTCAGAGGAGAATTCCCATTGCTTATGGTAAAGACGGTGTATTTTCTTTGAAAAAAGTCGCCAGAAAAGCATAACGAGAGGAGCAGGAAGAATAATGAGCAACGCAAGCTTCCAGTCATACATGAGCAGCATAATTATAACGCCGATAAAGGTCAGGGACTGTTCAATTATTGCTGAAAATTCTGTGGCGATAAAGCCTTTGATGACTTGCGTATCATGGGTAACTCTCTGCATAAGCTCGCCTGCTGTCATGCGGTTGATTCCCGCTACGGACATCTGCTGTATCTTATCAAAAACAACTTCTCTTAATTTTTCCGTGATCTTGCAACTGATATTGTTTGTAATAACGGAACGGAGCATACCCACAAGACGAACGAGGATATTTACTCCGAGTATTGAGAGCAGAACAAGGAAAAATCCTTGAAATTCCGTAATGGTTTCTTTGCTGTTGATGTAATCGTCAACCATTATACGGTTAAGATACGGCGTGATGAGATTTATCGCAGTTACAAGAAAGAAGAGGACTACTGCGGCAAGGAGCAAGGGCATGAAGGGCTTTACTATGCCGAACATCCATTTGAGATAACCCTTGGATTTGTCACAGCTTATACATTTTGATGATCCGGGACGATAAGGTCTGCCGCATTTGGGACAGGCGCGACCGCCGTGGGCACCCTTTCCGCTGTGACGAGGTCCGCCACCCATGGGAGGCGGTCCACCGGGGGGGCCGAAACGAGGTCCGGGAAATCCACCGCCAAAGCTTTTTTGAGTAAATACGTTTTTTGCACTTCCGAATTCGGAGGAACGGCCTGTTGCGGAAAGCGTAAAGTCGGATACGGAGGACATATATCTGTCCTTTTTCTTCATATCGGAACGGCAAAGAGTAACAAATGAGCCGTCGCGCATTTTTGCGTTGAACAGTGCACATCCGAAGCCGTCCTCAAACTCAAAGGTTTCAATATCCGAATTCTTGAGACGGAGCACCTCTTTGGCGTTTTCATAGCACAGGGTATCCTCTCCGATCACGGCGCAAAAGCCCTCAACGGGAGTTCCGTTTTTTGATATAGTGTATTCAAGCACCGCTTTTATATCTTGAGGGTTCAGTCCGCAAAGCGTTGCAAGACGAACTTCGGAGGGCGGAGGAGGTGCTTTTCTTTTTTTACCCCTCTTATGAGGAGGGGGACCGCCCATTGGTCTTGAATCAAAATTCATATGATCAACTCGATTCTTTTATAGCTTTTTTTGTCAAGCGCTGAAAGGGAAGGGATCTCGTAACGATTACCGTCAACGTCGGTAATGATGCACCTGCCACCCCCAAGCTTTACTATGTTTTTATAGGTATCTCTAACGGAAAATGTGATCTTACCATAATTGGTATCAACCGTCCAGTTGGTAAAGCCCATTTTTTCCTTCATACGGAGAATTTCACGTATCTTGGGCATATAATAACGTCTTTCAAGCTCGGCAGAAAGCAGCTTGCCTGTATCCTCATCAAAATCCGAGAGAGTTTTAATGATACCGATCTCCTTTGCTCCCTTATCAAGAACGGTGATATATTCCTTTTCGTATTGGAAAGGAAAGTTTCTTACGAGAATGATCTTTTCATAATAATTTTCGGAGCCGTCGGCTGTTTTTACATTGAGGCAGGGTATGTCCCCGTTTTTTTGGAATTTTGCGTTTTTACTGTTGAGATAAAAATCTCCAACTATCATTTCAAGCGTCTGTGCCATTTTATCACTCCTCTATTCCTATATTTTTCATGGCTTCAAGCTGGATCTGGTAAAGCTTATAAAATCCGCCTTTTTTACGGATAAGTTCGTCGTGAGTTCCGCTTTCTGTGATCCTTCCGTCATCAATCACGATGAGCTTGTCCACGTCTCTGAGTGTTGAAAGTCTGTGGGCGATCATAATCGTGGTCCTTCCGCTTGTAAGCTTTTCAAGTGCGTTCTGAATATTTCTTTCTGTTTGAGTATCCATTGCTGCGGTTGCTTCGTCAAGGATCAGAATTTTTGGATTTTTTAAAAGTGCACGGGCGATGGAGATTCTTTGTCTTTCTCCGCCTGAAAGATTCATATATCCAAGACCGATCATTGTTTCATATCCCTCGGGCATTTTTGTTATGAATTCATGCGCGCCTGCAATTTTTGCGGCGTAGATAACGTCCTCGGGACGTGCATCGGGACAGGCATAGGCAATATTTTCATAGACTGTACCGATGAAAAGATAGGTTTCTTGAGAGACAATGGCGGTGGCGCGGTGAAGCTCTTCAAAGCTAAGATCTTTTACGTTTACACCGTCAATGTAAATGCCGCCCTCGTTTGTATCATAAAGTCTGATGAGAAGATTTGCGATGGTTGATTTACCCGCTCCCGTGTGGCCAACTATTCCAAGTGAGCCGCCTGCGGGAATTCGGAAGGAAACGTCTTTTAAAATGGTTTTGGCATTTTCATATCCGAATACAACGTTTCTGAACTCAACCTCTCCTCTCAGATTATCGATCTTAACGGGATTTTTTGTTTCAACAACGTCGGGAGTTGCGTCCATAATTTCAACAAGACGTCCCATGGCATTAACTGAGTCAGAAGCTTGGCTGACCATACCAACAAGGGAGAACATGGGTGAATATACCATATTCATATATGCAATAAAGGCTGCGAGAACACCGTATGTCATCTGTCCCTTCATAACCATAACGCCGCCAACACCCCAAACAACGAGATTGCTGATGTAAAGAAGGAAATTTACGGATGGAAATGCGATGGACGTGAAGTTTGCTGTTTTTCTTTCGGTCTGCGCCGCGTCAACACTCTTTTTGTTAAATCGCTTGGTTTCATCCTCCTCTTTGGCAAAGGCTTTAACAACTCGGATTCCCGTGAGAATATCGGAAAGAGTGGAGGTCATTGATCTTTGCTTTGCAAATCTGCGGTTGTGATATTTACGAGTTACGCCAAAGAGGTTTTTTACTGCAAAAAATGCAACGGGGAAGGTGATGAGAGAGAGTGCGGAAAGTGCGGGATTCATCACGAACATGATGATCGCGACGGAGATGATCTGAATGATGTTAACAAGAAAATAGGGCAGGGTGTCGCAGAAAAAGCTGTAAATGGTACTTGCATCTCCGGATACCTGTGTCATAAGTCCGCCTGTTTTTCTTGATGTGAAAAAGCTTACCGAAAGCCTTTGAATGGAAGAAAAAATGGTTTTCTTAAGGTCGTATACAAGCTCTGCGGCAATTACCGAGGTGACAATATTATGCACGACGGATATGAGGATT
>JAZQRT010000111.1:0-10818 GCA_045629725.1 Eubacteriales bacterium
ATGAAAAAAGAGGGAACCTATACAAGACAGGCGTTCCTAAGAGAGGTATCCCATCTTGAGGGCTTCTACGTTCCTTCTCTTTACGAGGTAGGATATAAGGAGGACGGAACGATGGATTATTTCAGACCGAAATATCCCGACGTTCCCGCAAAGATCAAAAAGAGAATCATAGCAGACCTTGACAAGGTGTACTATCCCGAAAAGGTGGTAGTTCCATATATTGAAACGGTACACGACAGAATAATGCTGGAAACCTTCAGAGGCTGTATCAGAGGATGCAGATTCTGTCAGGCGGGAATGACCTACCGTCCCGTCAGACACGCATCACCCGAGGTCCTTGACTGCAGAGCAAGAAAGCTTCACGAGAATACGGGATATGATGAGATATCCCTTTCCTGCCTCAGTATTTCGGACTATCCCCACCTTTCAGAGCTTACGGACAAGCTTCTTGAATGGACGGATGAAAAAAAGGTCAGCCTTTCGCTCCCCTCGCAAAGAGCGGATGCCTTCACCCACGAGCTGATGAAGAAGATATCCGGTGTCAGACAGTCGGGTATCACCTTTGCTCCCGAGGCGGGAACTCAGCGTCTGAGAGATGCCATAAATAAAAATCTTTATGAGGAGGACCTTTTCAGAGCATGTAACGTTGCCTTCGATTTCGGAAAGACCAACGTCAAGCTTTATTTTATGAGCGGACTTCCCACGGAAACGGATGAGGATATAAAGGGCATCGGCGATCTTGCCGAGCGGGTGGTAAAGGAGTATTACCGTAATCCCAACAGGGTAAAGGGTAAGCATCCTGCGGTAACTCTCAGCGTTTCATGCTTCATTCCCAAGCCCTTTACGGCGTTCCAGTGGGCGCCTCAGGACGATTTTACGGAGCAGGAAAGAAAACAGGCGTACCTTGCAAGTGTTATAACGGATAAGAGAGTCAAATATAACAGGCACGTTGCAAAGGTGGGACACATTGAGGCTGCCTTCGCAAGAGGCTCAAGAAAGCTCTGCGGTGTGCTCCTTGAGGCTCACAAGCTCGGAATTAAGTTTGATGCGTGGGACGAGTTCTTCAGCTATGAAAAATGGATGGAGGCGTTTGAAAGGGCGGGAGTTGATCCCGACTTCTACGCAAGACGCGCCATCGGATTTGAGGAGCTTCTGCCTTGGGATATGCTTGATATCGGCGTTACAAAGGCATTCTTGAAATCGGAGTGCCGCAAGGCGTATGAATCTGTGACAACGCCCAACTGTAAGGAAAAGTGCGCAGGCTGCGGAGCGGACAGACTTGGAGGTAAATGTACATGGTGCAGGGAAAAATAAGACTTATATTTAGAAAAGACGGAAAGCTCAAATTTATATCCCATCTTGACCTCATAAGGACCATGAAGGGCGCATTTTCAAGAGCGGATATACCGATATATTATTCCGAGGGCTTCAACCCCCACCCCAAAATGGTGTTCTCTCTCCCGCTTTCCATCGGATGCGAGAGCGTGTGCGAGTATCTTGATATAAAGCTCAATTCTCCCATGGACGAAAAGGAGCTTCTTGAAAGGCTCAACGCTCAGTTTCCCCCCGAGCTTCAGTTTACGGACGTGTATGAAAGAACGACGGAGTTTTCAACGATCGACTCGGCGGAATATGTGATAAAGCTCTATGAGAGCGTTAGCTCAGAGGAGGTTTCAAAGGCGCTTGAAGGTCCTGTGACGGTAACCAAAAAGTCCAAAAAGGGAATGATCGAGGTAGATCTCAAGGAGGGAACAAGATCCGCAGAGGTCAGCAAGGCTGAGGATCACGTTCTTATCAAGGTGCGTCTTTGCGCTAAGCAGGAGGGGTACGTAAATCCCGATCATCTCATAAAGGGCATCGGAGCAAAGCTGGGACTTGAGCTTTGGGACTACGATATTTTAAGATGCGCGGTATATAACTCCAAGGGCGAGATATTCAGATAATTATTAAGGAAAGAAAAATATGATAGGAATAATAGCGGCAATGGAGATCGAAAGCAAAAAAATACTTTCGGTCATGGAAAATAAAGAAACGAAAACCGTAATGGGCATCACATTTACCTCGGGTAAGGTGGTGGGACGCCAGGTCGTTATTGCGGTAAGCGGCATCGGAAAGGTCTTTGCATCAATGTGCGCGGCGCTCATGATAAACGAATACGCTCCCGAAAGGATAATAAACTGCGGTGTGGGAGGAGCGCTTGTTCCGGATATGGAGATCGGAGATGCACTGATAGCCACGGGAGCCCTTCAGCACGATATGGATACCTCTGCCCTCGGAGACCCCAAGGGACTTATCTCGGGCATCAATATCGTCACTCTCCCCTCGGTGTGCCCCGAGCTTGAGGGGGTAGAGGAGCTTGATATCGACGGCAAAAGGGTCAAGCTCTGGCACGGTAAGATCGCCTCGGGAGATAAATTTATAAGCGATAAGGGTGAGAAGGAAATGATCGCCCGTGAGTTTGACGCCATGGTGTGTGAAATGGAGGGCGCTGCCATCGCGCAGGTGTGCTATGCTGCAAATATCCCCTGCACCATACTCAGAACGGTGTCGGATACCCTTTCAGGAGGGGACGTGGACTTTGAAAAATTCAAGGTTTATGCCGCCGAAATATCAAATTCTGTGCTCAGAAAAATGCTTTCGTGAAGATTGAACGAAAAATAAGTTGAATTTTTTAAAATAATAGACGAAATGCTTGAAAATTTCAATGTACGTTCACAGTAAATTCATAAAGTTGTATTACAATATAAGTTGATTGGAGTTGATGAAGTGGGCAGTAAAAATTTATTCTTGAAGCGGTTCGAGGTCAAATACCTGCTGAATCAAGATCAGTACAACGCCTTCATGGAAAAGACGGAAGGGAAGTTTTTAAAGGATAAATATTTTGAGAGCAATATCTCAAATATTTATTTTGATACTCCGGAATTTTTGCTTATAAGACGAAGCATAGATAAGCCCGTTGTTTATAAGGAAAAGCTCCGCCTCAGAACTTATACGACGCCGGATGACGAAACTAAGGCATACTGTGAGATAAAAAAGAAATATAAGGGCATTGTCTATAAAAGAAGAATAGGAATGAATTATAAAACGGCTCTTGATTATCTGACGGGACAGGGTCCTCCCAAAAAGGAATGTCAGATATCAAAGGAGATAGATTGGATGTTCAAGATATACAAGGGACTTGCTCCTGCCATGTATATTTCCTATGACAGACAATCCTATACCTCGGCGGATGATGATGAGCTTCGCCTCACCTTTGACAGAAACATAACCTGGAGAGAAAACGATCTTGATCAAAGACTCGGCTCCTACGGAAATAAGCTCCTTCCCGAGGGCGTGGTCCTGATGGAGCTGAAAATACCGGGAGCGATGCCCGTGTGGTTTGCAAGATTGCTTGATGAATTGCAGATATACCCCGCATCCTTTTCAAAGTATGGAAATTCATACAGGATAATGGCAGGGTATGAGCCTACTTATAATGCGTTTTTAAAAAAATCAGAAGCATGAAAACAATAAACGGAGGAAATGAAAATGGAAAAATTATTCAGCAGTATACTTGCACAGTCAAATTATGACTCTGTTCAGGTAGATCTTAAAACCTTTTTGATCTGTACGGGAGTTGCGATCCTTCTCGGAATCGTTATCGCTCTTTCATATGCCGTAAAGAATAATAATTGCAGCCGTAATTTTATAGTAAGTATCGCAACGCTTCCCGTAGTCGTTGAGGTAGTTATACTTCTTGTAAACAGCCTTACAACGGGTATTGCGATTGCGGGACTTTTCAATCTTGTAAGATACAGATCCATTCCCGGTAATGCGCGTGAAATTACAAATATATTTATGGCAACGGTTGCGGGTGTAACCGTGGGAACGGGATATGTTGCTTACGCGGTGCTTTTCTCCGTGATCGTTATAGCAATAAACCTGCTGGTTTCCTGCACACCTCTTGGTAAAGAGCCCGAAGGACTCAAGACACTCCGTGTCACAGTTCCCGAGTCCCTTGATTTTGAAGGCGTATTTGATGATATTTTTGAAAAATACACAACGATGCATCAGGTTGACAGAATCAAAACAACGAATATGGGAAGTCTTTACCAGATAAGCTATACCGTAAAGCTTAAATCCGGTGTAAGCGAGAAGGAAATGATCGACGAGATCAGAGTGAGAAACGGAAATCTCGATATCATATCCTCAAGACACGAGCAGAACGTCAACCTGCTTTGATCTCAGTTTGAATTATTTATAAGACATAACCCTTTACGGTAGGTATCCGCAAAGGGTTATTGTTTGTAATAGGGGAAAAAATGAAAAGAATAATTGCAATATTTATCTTGCTTTTCACCTTTATGACAGCTTTTACAGGGTGTAAGGCAGAAATTAATGAAGACGAGGGCTGCTCATGGAGTGCATGGCAGATCTTGGAAAAAACAAGTAAGAAGACGAAATTCATTTCCGTGTGCGAGGATTGCGGCAAGGAAAGGCAGTATACTGCCGCTTATTCAAAGGGGCTCGTGTATGAGGAAAAGGAGGACGGAACTCTTAGTGTTTCGGGAATCGGAACGTGTAAGGATACCTTTTTGTATATCGGCGGAGAATACGGCGGAAAAAAGGTCACGTCGGTTTCCTCCCATGCCTTTGACGGAAACGGGAATATCAAATATCTGTATGTCGCAGAGGGGATAACGAAGGTTGCAGACCATGCTTTCATCGCAAATGAGGGACTTCTTTGCGCAACTCTTTCCGAGGGCGTTGAGGAGCTTGGAATGTACGCCTTTTACGAGTGCACCTCCATGTATGACGTCAGCATTCCCGAAAGTCTTAAGAAAATAGAGGATTATACCTTCTCGGGATGCTTTGCGCTGAGGCAGATCGCTCTCCATGACGGCATCACCAAGATCGGAAAGGGAGCATATTCAAGATGCGAGTCGGTCAAGGAATTTACGCTGCCCGCAGGGACGAAAGCTCTTTCCGAGCATACCTTTGACGCTTGTAAGAGCCTTGAAAGGGTTGACCTTACGGGGGCTGAGGGTTCAATTCCCGAAAGCTTTTTTGCGGCGTGCTCGTCCCTTAAAAGCTTCGAGATACCCGTGGGTATCACTCTGCTTGAAACCAAAGCTTTTATTGGCTGCAGCGCCCTTGAGGAGCTTTATATTCCAAAGAGCGTGAGCGCCATTGAGGTAAGGGACGGAGAATCACCATTTTATATGTGCGATGAAAAAAAGCTTACCGTAAAATGCGAATCGGAAAGCCGCGGCGCATCTTGGGCTGATGGATATGATATATGCAATTATATCGAATACGATGACGGTGAAAAGCCGATGGAAGAAGTAAAGCTTACCTTCCTTTTCGGTCAGTCAAAATAAAAGCGGCGGAGCATAAAATAAATAAAAAAATGCAAAATACCTGTTGCGTTTTTGGATATTATGTGATATAATCATTTTATAAATATTATAGAATATTGTAATAAAAGTATAAATGGAGGAGACACACTATGGAAAACAAGTTCATTAAGCTGCTTTTGGGCGGAAACTCATTCATTTTGAATAAGCCTGAGAGTGAAGAAGACAACATTACTCCCGAGGGATGGGAAGAATGGTCAAATGCGGACTATGTATACGGCGCGTATTTCAAGCCTGCTAAGGATGCAACTGTTACTATCGTAATGGAGATGGCAGAGTCTGCAAAGGCGGCATCTGTGATCAAAGCAACTGTAGGCGGTGTAACAACCACAGCTGAGATTGCCAAGGGCGACACAGAAGTGACTCTCGGTACTTGGGAAACAAAGAAGGGATACGTTGAGGTCAAGGTTCAGGGCGTTTCCAAGGAAGGCGAGGTTTTCGCATTCCCCGCAGCTCTCAGAATCGAAGGTATCAGTGATGACGAAATGGCATCCTATGCAAAGGAAAGCGATAAGTCCGATTTTTATTGGATACGCAGAGGTCCCTCCGTTCACTGTAAATATGATATCTCCGAGGCAGGAGATGACGTTGAGTGGTTCTATAACGAGGTAAAGATCAATCCCGGTGAGGATCCTCACGGAACATACGGAATGGCTATCGGCTTCCACGGCGGATATTTCGGAATGCAGGTTTGCGATGAAGGAAACAGAAAGGTGCTTTTCTCCATCTGGTCACCCTATAATACAGATAATCCTGCAGAGATCCCCGAGGATAAGATGGTAAGAGTGCTGAAAAAGCATCCTCAGGTCGTAACGGGTGAGTTCGGAAACGAAGGCTCCGGCGGACAGTCATACATCAATTATAATTGGGAATCCGGCAAGACCTACAAGTTCCTTTGCCATATCGTTCCCGTTGAAAACGGCAAGACACAGTTCACGGGATATTTCTTCTTCTCCGAAACAGGAAAGTGGGAGCTTCTTTGCTCATTCCTTCGTCCGGAAACCTCAACCTATTTCAAGGGTCCCTACTCATTCCTTGAAAGCTTTATCGACGTAAACGGAAGCCGTTACCGTAAGGCACATTTCATGAATCAGTGGGCAGTAACAAAGGGCGGACGTTGGTTCCCCGTAACAACAATGAAGCTCACAGGCGACCAGACAGCCTCCAGAGCACAGCGTCAGGACTACGGCGGAGGTATTGAGGACGGTCACTTCTACCTCAACAACTGCGGATTCTTCTCTGACAATGATACCTTGGGTACAGTATTTACAGTTGACGAGTCAACATATACAAAGCCCGAGATCGATCTTGAAAGCCTTGAAAAGCCCCTTTGATCAAGGATATAAGCATAGTTAGATAACAAAATAAGATCGGCACCGATAACGCTAATTGTTGTCGGTGCCTTGATTTTCTCAGGTTTAGGCGAAGCTTCAATTTTTCAAAAAAATTCTCGGTAATTCGTTATATACCGGTGAGAAGAAGTAATCCGAGAATGATGAGCAGACCGCTGTCGGTTTCTGATTCTTCATCGTTCATAATAAGAAGGAGAAGTCCTGCAAGGATGATGTCCTCAAGGCTGAAATTGCGTCCCGAAAACGGAAGAATGCCCCTTGAAGCTTCACGGTCGTTACGGACGGGATTTTTGGCGATGGGGTGATCCTTTTCTGCGTTGGGTATTTGCTCGTTGTCGGGATATGTATTCGGCATATCCAAGGGATCCTTTTCAAAAACAGGGTGTCTTGGACGGCATACCTCCTCATCGGGCGGAGGGCATCGACGGGGTTGCTCCTTTGAGGCATCCCGCAGAGCAACTCCGCTGTAATCGGGAGGCAAAACGCCCACTCCGTTAAATTTGCGGCTGTACAAAATATCACCTCTTATTTTTTAGGTTTATTAAAGGAGTCGGCGGCATCGAGTAATGCAAGTACTTTAAGGATAAAATCGATCTTATCCCGCCTTTTTTCACTGAAAAAGGGCTTCAATGCACAAAGTAATGCCCGTCTTTTTTCGGAGGAGTCATTAAATGATCTTTCGTTTTTTTCTGAAAGGTCTTCCCTCGGGGCACTGTCATGACTGAGTGGGGCATTTTCTGCTTTAGGCTCGGATTCTGTCGGAATGCTTTCGCTTTTGGAATCGCCAAAGATACCGGAGGCGGAAAGATTAGCGGCAACGCCCATGATCCTTGAGAGCATTTCGGGGTCCTTGAGTACTCCGGAAATAACGGATGAAATATCGGGGGAGCTCATTTTTTCTGACCAAGCCTTCCGAGAATATCCTCGGCGTTTTTCTCGCCGATATAGCCAAGTATACGCCGCAGCTCATCGTCGGTGGCGTTTTTCAGCTTTGCTTTTATGATGGGAGCGGAGCTCATTGCGGAGCGTGCCGAATGTTCGCTTCCTCCCGATGCAAGAACTACGCTGTAAATTATCTGCCCAAAGGTCTTATCGTCCAAGGATGAAAGCCCCTCAAGGCGCGATTTATCTATTTCCATTTAATTTAATTACCCTCACTTTCCCAAGCGGAAATTTCCGCGGCTTTTTAATACTAATTTATGCACTGAGTTTAAAAGTGTGAAGATATAAAGGGAGAAAGATATGAAAAAATATTTGATAAAACAAAACAAAAGGAAATCCATACTCATAATGGGCTGTCTTGCCCTTGTTGGCGTGATGCTGCTTTTTTCGGGAAGCTTCGGTATCCCGTTTGCATCGGTTCTGCAGCTTTTGGGAGTTGGTTTTCTTGTAGCGGCGGTGTCCATATTTACGGGCAGTACCGTGACGGGCGGCGTTGTGGTTGCCATTGACGACAGACCCGACGAGATAAGCGCTTACCCGAAGCTGTATATATATACGACCAAGGGCTCCCATAATATTACGGGAATGAACATAGTAGTAAAATTTACACAGATAACAGCTCTCAGAGAAGGGCAGAGAAAAGCCTTTTTGAAAGAAAAAGTCCCCTTTCACAGGGATTGTATATACGCCAATTTTATGCCCGAAAGAGTATACTCCGTAAAATATGAGGTGTATGACAGGGAATATGAGATACTTTGTGACTTCTCGCCCGAGGTTGCAGAGCAAATATCCCAAAGAATGGAAAGATATTCTGGGCTTGTGGAGTATGAGGACTGAAGATGATCTGAAAGGATATGGCGTGAAGCTTATATCAAATGAAAAAATTAAGTAGAATTATTATTTCAATTTTTGCGTTGTCCATGATGCTGCTCCTTTGTGAAACGGTTTGGGCAGACGGATTGAAATTGACGCTTGTTTCCGATACGGATTCTCTTTGCGCGGGGAATACCTTTAAGGTCGAACTGAAGTTCTCTGCGTCTGTGGTAGGTATGACGTATACCTTTGATTATGACCGTGACGTGTTGGAGCTTCTTGAGGTGGTTGC
The DNA here is from genome assembly GCA_045629725.1 of Eubacteriales bacterium. Lineage (GTDB taxonomy): Bacteria > Bacillota > Clostridia > Oscillospirales > CAG-272 > SIG714. The sequence goes on from JAZQRT010000111.1 coordinate 8,796, forward strand.
ATACGGAGGTGTGTCCGATGCTTCTGCGGATACACAGGACAGATATTCATGGATGGCATCTGACCTTAAGGAAAGAACCACTCCCGTGTACGCGGTATTCAAGGTCAGATCCGCAAATACAGGCGACGTTATAAGTGTCGGTGTCAAGGATGTTAAGGTATCCTCGGCACCTGATTTTGAAACGGTTATCCCCACGGTAACTCCGTTTTCCAAGACCGTTCTTTCAAATGAAACGGGTCTTGAAGATATAAAGGTCACGGCGTATAGGAGCGCAGAGGACAGAATGAATTCCGATAACGGCGCGGAATACGTAATATACCCCGAAAACGGTACCGTCAGCCTTGACTTTATATCCTACCGTACACCTTATTTCGCTATTGAGGCAACGGCAGTTGACCCCGCGGCTAAGATACGGTATTCTGCCACGGAGGGCTTTCTTGGAAAAGATGGCGTGACGCTTACCGTTACGGTGACGGCGCCGAGCGGTGACAGCGCAAAATACAGTGTAATACTTAAGGCTCTTAGCTGTATTCACGAATTCGGGCAGGTTGCGGGATCATACGTTCCTCCCACCTGTCAGAAGGCAGGCTCCGTAAAGGAAAAATGCTCTTTTTGCAAGACGGAGAAGACAAAGGTTATACAAAAGCTTACCCACAGCTATGTTCAAAGCGTGGTTGCTTCCACCTGCTGTGAGGGCGGATATACGAAAAACGTTTGTACGGTGTGCGCATACGAAGAAATAAGCGATGAAACGGCTCCCTTGGATCATTCCTTGGTTGCTCAGTCAACGACCTCAAGCTGTAATGCGGTTGGACAGACAGTGTATGGGTGCTCCGTATGCGGGGCGGAAATCATCATGCAGGATACAGCTTACGGTGAGCATAAGTACGTTTCCGAGCTTATCAAGCCCACCTGTATGGAGCGCGGAAAGACTGTTCATACCTGCGAGGTGTGTAATGAAAGCTATGAGGATTCATTTACCGATGCGGCAGGTCATTCCTACAAGTCCACGATTACCGAGCCCACCTGCTCTGAGTCGGGGTATACGACCTTCACCTGTGAAGCCTGCGGCGGTACATACGTTGATAATTATATCGGTGCGACGGGACATCGGTACGGCGAATGGATAATACAGATCGTTCCAACTACCGAAAATGACGGTAGCGCAAGAAGGACCTGCGCAAGCTGCGGAGGATCCGAAATACAGGTGCTCCCAAGGCTCGTTCAGGGCAGCGACGGCATAAACGATAACTCCGAAACAGCAAAGGAGCCCCTTTTCCTTGTAATCATTCTTCAAATCGGCATAATCGCGCTATTGATCTTGGTTTTCATAATGTATCTTATGTTCAAGAAAAAGACCAGCATGAGGGATAAATAAATCTTTTAAAAAGTAAAGGCAGATTTTCTCACAAATAAAAATCGTATTGTCGGTAAGGCGCGGCGTCCTTATCGTGATATCACCGCAGATCTATCAAAGGATTTGCGGTGATTTTTTGTTTCGACGGGCGGGGTAATACGGTGTAATCGTTAATTCGGCTCCTTCTCATAAGGATGTTGGATTCCTCCTTGTAGGGGTCGACGTCCTCGGCGACCCGTCCTCATGAACAAACAATATAAGATGGATATGGTTTGGAATAATAACGTATTGATCTACGGTTAAATTTTTATAAAATTCATTCATTTGTTTTATGTATTTATCCGCAACCATTCCGTGTGACAACAATTCCACGTTTTGCGGGTCGCCGAGGACGTCGCCCCCTACGATGCGAGATAAAATCTGTCGCCTTTTGTCCGTGCAAATCGTTATAAAATATGCACATGTTGTGTTGTAATCAAATGCCTGTAACCTTGTTGGTTTTCTTTTCGGCAATTCTTTTTCCTTATCCATTTTCATCACCCATGTCATTATAACACAAACCGGCAGAGCAAACAATCTCTCTGCCGAAATTTGTTGGTGCATCTGTAGGGGAGGCGTTTCGCCTCACGTTTTATCGTTGAAAACCGGATGTTCGCGGGAGGGGAG
>JAZQRT010000112.1:0-6468 GCA_045629725.1 Eubacteriales bacterium
TAAAAAATGACCAAAGTCAAGAAATAAAACGATTTTTTCAAAAAAACATTAAAATAAGTCGAAAAAGGATTGTAAAAAATACACAAAAAACACCATGTGTATTTGGCAGATATTTAAAATATTCCGAAAAATATTACTAAATTAAAAATTTTTACAAAATTCTCTTGTATAAATTAAAAAAATGATGTACAATAGCAGGGAAGAGAAAAAATAAAAATATTTTAATTATATTTTTGGAGGACTTTAATCATGGCAAATGTAAAAGTAGCTATTAACGGTTTCGGAAGAATCGGTCGTCTTGCTTTCAGACAGATGTTCGGCGCTGAGGGATATGAGGTTGTTGCAATCAACGATCTTACAAGCCCCAAGATGCTCGCTCACCTTCTTAAGTATGACACAGCACAGGGTAACTATGTAAGAATGGGTCACGAAGTTACATCCAAGGAGCCCGTTTTCGCTGAAGACGGAAAGACAGTTGTAACTCCCGGTTCTATCACAGTTGACGGAAAGGAAATCACAATCTACGCTTGCCCCAAGGCTACAGATATTCCCTGGGGAGAGATCGGTGTTGACGTAGTTCTCGAGTGCACAGGATTCTACACATCCAAGGCTAAGGCTCAGGCTCACATCGATGCAGGTGCTAAGAAGGTAGTTATTTCCGCTCCCGCAGGAAACGACCTTCCCACAATCGTTTACAACGTAAACCACGAAACACTCACAGCTGAAGACACAGTAATTTCTGCTGCTTCTTGTACAACAAACTGCCTTGCTCCTATGGCAAAGGCTCTCAACGATGCATACCCTGTTCTCAGCGGTATCATGACAACAGTTCACGCTTACACAGGTGACCAGATGATCCTTGACGGTCCCCAGAGAAAGGGTGACCTCCGCCGTGCTCGTGCAGGTGCACAGAACATCGTTCCCAACTCCACAGGCGCTGCAAAGGCTATCGGTCTTGTAATTCCCGAGCTCAACGGCAAGCTTATCGGTTCTGCTCAGAGAGTTCCCACATGCACAGGTTCCACAACAATCCTCGTTGCAGTTGTTAAGGGTACAGACGTAACAAAGGAAAGCATCAACGCTGCTATGGCTGCTGCTGCTAACGAATCCTTCGGTTACAACACAGACGAGATCGTTTCCTCTGACGTTATCGGTATGCGTTACGGCTCTCTCTTTGATGCTACACAGACAATGGTAACAAAGATCGACGACGAAACATACCAGGTACAGGTTGTTTCTTGGTACGACAACGAGAACTCCTACACATCTCAGATGGTTCGTACAATCAAGTACTTCGCAGAGCTCAACTAATTTTTCTGAAAACCAACAAAGACCTGAGGGTTCATCCCTCGGGTTTTTTCTTTTTTGTTTTTTCGATAAAACAAATATCATAATTATTAAAGTATAAAATATTTTAAACTTTTTTCGATTTACCACTTTACTTTATTAAAAAAATATTATATAATAGTCTTTAGTGTAAAATGAAAAGTGCCCAAAAGGCAATATGAGATACAATCGGAGGACAAAATGTTAAGAAGACTGAATGATGCAAACGTTGAAATGCTTTTTAAGGCGATGCTCAGCCTTGAAAGCCTTGAGGAATGTTATGATTTTTTTGAGGATATTTGCACTGTTGACGAGATTCAGAGCATCGCGAAAAGACTTCGCGCCGCAAAAATGCTCAAGGACGGAATGGTTTATAACGAGATAAACGAGAAGACCGGACTTTCAACCGCAACCATCAGCCGTGTTAACCGCAGTATGAAGTACGGTAACGGCGGTTACGATATGGTTTTTGCAAGAATCAAAAAGGACGAGCAGTAAGATGTCGGAAAGCTATACCGCTCTTGCGGGTTTTTATGACGTTTTAGGAGAGCATCTTGACTACTCGGAATACGCCGCCTTTGCCCACCGTCATAATAAAGAACAGGGGAAGGGAACAAGCGGAATTGCGCTTGACCTTGCCTGCGGCACGGGGTCGATGGCTCTGGAGCTGTCAAGTCTTGGGTATGATACCATCGCCGCGGACGCATCTCCCGATATGCTTGAGGTCGCCCGTGATAAGGCGGCGGATGCGAAAAAAAACATCCTGTTTCTTTGTCAGGATATGAGGGAGCTTGATCTTTACGGCACCGTTGATCTTGTAACTTGCACTCTTGACAGCCTCAATTATCTTGAGAGCACAAAGGATCTTTCCCTTGTGTTTTCTCTTGTGAATAATTTTCTTGAGGAGGGCGGGATATTCGTTTTTGACGTAAACACCGAGCGAAAGTTCCGCGAGATCTACGGAGAAAACTCCTACGTGTTTGAGGATGAGGGAGTATTCTGCACATGGCAGAATTATTACAATGAGAAAAGCGGAAAATGCAATTTTGCCCTTTCCATTTTTACCGAGTGTGAGGACGGAAGGTACGAAAGATCCGACGAGTACCACACGGAAAAGTGCCACAAGGAAAAGGTGATCGAACGCGAGCTGAAAAAATGCGGATTTGAGATCCTCGGTAAATATTCCGATTTTAAGGATACTCCTGCCGCGTGGGAGGATATGCGTCATTTTTACGTTGTGAGAAACGTCCTTCTGAGAAAGAGATATGAAGGATAATTTTTAGTTTAGTGAGGAAAATATGTCAGTAATTTCAAGAGGACTTACCGCAAACGGCGAGGCGAGGATATTTGTTCTCAATTCCACGGATATTGTCGGTGAGGCGATAAAGATACACGGCTGCAAGCCCACTGCCGCGGCGGCGCTTGGAAGAGTGCTTACGGCAACATCGATCATGGGCTGTATGCTTAAGAATCAGAGCGATTCAATAACCGTTAATTTCAGATGCGAAGGACCTGCAGAGGGGATCCTTGCGGTTTCGGACTATAAGGGAAACGTAAGGGGATATATAAGAAATCCCGCGGCGGATATTGAAAGAAAAAAGAGCGGAAAGCTTGACGTTTCGGGCATCGTCGGAACGGGAAGCGTTGTTGTGATCAAGGACGAGGGACAGCCCGAGCCTTATATCGGCATTTCAAAGATCGTATCGGGAGAGATCGCAGAGGACATTACCTCTTATTTTGCAAACAGCGAGCAGACTCCCACCCTTTGCGCCCTCGGTGTGCTTGTGGAAAACGGTGCGTGCCGTGCGGCGGGCGGTGTGATCGTTCAGCTCATGCCCTTTGCCTCCGAGGAAACCATTTCCGCCATTGAAAGAAACTCCCTGCTTCTTTCAAACGTATCAAATCTTTTCGATAAGGGTATGACAAACGATGAGATCGCCGAGGTTGCCTTCCGTGATCTTGAGTTCAATATGTTTGACGATATCGACGTGTCCTACCTTTGTACCTGCTCCGACGAGCGTATGCTCAAGGCGCTTGTTTCACTTTCCAAGGAGGAGCTTGACGAGGCCTTTGCGGACAAGGACACCTTAGATGTGGAATGTCAGTTCTGCAACAAGAAAAGATCCTTCACACGTGGTGACATCGTAAATTATTCCGAGAAAAACGGTGAGGAAATCCAAGAATAATTTTTTTGAAAAACTTGATATTTTTTGAAAAATATGCTATAATACACCCTTAGATTATTGATAATTAATTAAGGAAGAAATAAAATGATAAATTTGAAGAAAAAAGTAAGTCTTGCGGTAATTGCAGCCCTTGGCGAAAAGGGCGCATCTCTTGATGCGGACTCGGTTTATTCCATGCTTGAATACCCGCCCGATAATACAATGGGCGACCTTGCGTTCCCCTGCTTCAAGCTCAGCCGCACACTCAGAATGGCGCCTCCCATGATCGCACAGAGCATCAAGGAAAGCTTTACCTGCGAGGGCATCAGCGAGGTAACAAATCTCGGAGGATATCTCAATCTGCGCATCAGCGGTGAATATCTTGCGGCTGTTATGCTTCCCGATATTCTGAATACTGAAAAATACGGCTCTGACGGACGCGGAGAGGGAAAGACTGTGGTTCTTGACTATTCATCTCCCAACGTTGCCAAGCCCTTCCACATCGGACACCTTGGCACAACGGTCATCGGTCACAGCTTGAAGCTTATCCACGAGTATTTCGGATACAAGTGCGTCGGCATCAACTACCTCGGTGACTGGGGCACACAGTTTGGTAAGCTTATCGTTGCATATAACCTTTGGGGCAACCGTGAGCTTATTGAAAATGGCGGCATCGACAAGCTCGTTGAGCTTTACGTAAGATTCCACAAGGAAGCCGAGGAAGACCACTCACTTGAGGACAAGGCAAGAGCCGAGTTCAAGAAGCTTGAAATGAACGATGAGGAAAACATCGCTCTTTGGAAGTGGTTCGTTAAGATAAGCCTTGCAGAGTATGAAAAAACCTACAAGCAGCTGGGAATCGAGTTTGATTCCTACAAGGGCGAGTCCTTCTATACGGATAAAATGCCCGCAGAGGTAAACAAGCTCCGCGAAAAGGGACTTCTCAAAATTGACGACGGCGCCTCCATCGTTGACCTTGAAAAATACGGTATGCCTCCTTGTCTTATTCTTAAGAAGGACGGCTCCACCCTTTACCCCACCCGCGATATCGCGGCGGCGGTATACAGAAAGAACGAATATGACTTTGACAAGTGCATCTACGTTACCTCTGCAGGACAGAGCCTCCACTTTGCACAGTGGTTCAAGGTCGTTGAGATGATGGGCTACGATTGGTTCGATAAGCTTGTTCACGTGCCCTACGGTACGGTTTCCATAAACGGCGCAAAGCTTGCAACACGTTCGGGTAACGTAGTGCTTCTCAAGGGGCTTTTCGCAGAGGCTATCGATCGCGTTGACAAGATAATTGCGGAAAAGAATCCCGATCTTGAAAACCGCGCAGCTACTGCCGAGGCGGTGGGCGTTGGCGCCATCGTATTTAATTACCTCAGCGGCGGAAGGATCAAGGACATCAATTTCATGATCGAGGATGCCCTGAGCTTTGAGGGTAACACAGGACCCTATGCTCAGTATACCTATGCCCGTTGCTGTTCATTGATGGAGCGCGCAGGTGATATTTCAGCAGCATCCGCACCCATTACCGAGGCGGAGGAAAGCGAGCTTTGCCGTGCTCTCGGACGTTTCCCCGAGGTGCTTGCTTCGGCTATCCGTGATTATGAGCCCTCCGTCATTACAAGATATATCCTTGAGGTCTGCGGAGCCTTCAACAGATTCTACCACAACTGCCCCATTCTTTCGGCAGCCGACGAGTCAGTTGTTGCCCTTCGTATGGCTCTTACCCGCGCAACAGCCAAGATACTCGGCTCAGCTCTTGAGCTTATCTGTGTAAAGCATCCCGAGAAGATTTAAGGCTTCATAGGATTTTGAATAAAAACAATTAGGTTAAATAAAACAATAAAAACCCTTTAATAAAGTTTTTGAGGGGGGAGGGGAGCTTTTTACAAAAAGTTCCTCTAAGAAAAAATATACAAGGAGAATAGATATGTCAGGACATAGCAAATGGAACAATATCAAGCATAAAAAGGAAAAGACCGACGCGCAAAAGGCTAAGGTATTCACAAAGGTAGGAAAGGAAATCGCTCTTGCGGTAAAGATGGGCGGACCTGAGCCTACTTCAAACAGTAAGCTTCGTGACCTTATTCAGAAGGCAAAGTCACTCAACGTGCCCAACGATAACATTGACCGTATCATCAAGAAGGCGTCGGGTGCTGATGCCGTTGCATACGAAGAGATCTATTATGAGGGCTACGGTCCTTCCGGCGTTGCGGTTATCGTTAAGGCAACAACGGATTCCCGTAACAGAACTGCAGGTAACGTTCGTCACTATTTCGATAAATTCGGCGGAAACCTCGGACAGACAGGCTGCGTAAGCTATCTCTTTACGGATATGGGTGTTATCACCATTCTTAAGGACGAGGATACGGAGATCGACGACGATGCACTTATGGAGAGCGCTCTTGAGGCAGGCGCGGCAGATTTCATCGCAGAGGACGAATACTACGAGATCAGAACGGAAACAGACGATCTTACCGCTGTTGCAGATGCGCTGAGAGAAGCAGGATATGAGCTTGCAGAGGCGGAGGTAACAAAGATCCCCTCCAATTACGTTGAGCTTTCAACCGATGACGATATCAAGCACATGAATCTCCTTCTTGAATATCTTGAAGAAGACGAGGATATCACAGACGTTTACCATAACTGGGAAAACTGATTTATTGATTTAGCAATTAAAGGAGACCGAAAGGCGGATTTCTCGTAAGGAAGTTGGATATTTCTTGTAGGGGTCGACGTCCTCGGCGACCCGTTAAGACAAAAATTTGATACGCAGAAAACAAATAATAATCCCCGACAGATTAAAGTCTGTCGGGGTTAATTCGTTCTGTTCGACAAATTGGAATTTGTTTTCCTTATTGCTTTTTTGCTATTACTAAATAACTCGAGTTGTTCACTTTCTGATACTCTATATTTTGAAAACCACTATATGACAAAAAGCTTATAATCTCTTTTTTAGAATAAACTT
>JAZQRT010000113.1:0-11959 GCA_045629725.1 Eubacteriales bacterium
TGTGCGTCAATGATTCACACAAGGCTTTTACGTTACGCTAAAAAATTTAGATTTTTTTTAAAAAAAGTGTAACCAAACAACGTGAAATTACGCTTATATAGGTGAAGAGTAATTTATACGGATTTTGATGTAATTTCCATATACGTTCAAACTCAATTTTAATAACCAAAGGAGGCACATAAAATGAAAACAAAAAAAATATTTGCACTTATTTTAACTTTATCGCTTTTGCTATCAAGCTTCGCTTTACTGACGGTAAATGCGGACAGTACTTCAAGCAGTGATTATAGTGAGCTATGGAGGCAAAAGGATGTTGCAACAGATGATTTCTTTGGAGTATCAGGGCCTCAGCTTAAGGTTTTGTGCTGGAGTGAAAAAGATATTGAAGGTATTCTCTTGACAAAAAAAGCAAGTAGCTTAACTTATCTTGTCGAAGATGCTTCGTCCGAGTCATTGAAGGGTTTTCCCATTTATCAATCCGGTAATAAGGTTCTTACCTGTGTGGAATTTGCCAAAATTTATAAAAGCACAGTTGTTGAAAAGAACGGTGTCTTTCTTGGAAAAACAAGCTTTTACCGTAAGCTTGTTCAAGAGCTTGGAATCACTGAAAAAGAGCTGAAAGATATTTACGCGGAGCCATCAAAATATATTGATACGGCAATGGAGATTTTTTCAGATATTGACGATAATGTAAAAAACGGACTCAAACGGGAGCTTCAAAGTTATTGGAAGCCTGAAAATTTTGTGATCGAAGCTGCATTTTTGAAGGATGCCCACGAAGCAGAAGCTCTACTCGCATTTCCGGGAAGCGTATATATCAAGGAGCTTGGATATACGATTTCGGCATTAAGTATTTTCCAAGATTTTCATCATACCCCCGAAACTCTTTCAAAATATGATCTTACAACCGAGGGCTTTTCCTCATTCTTTGCATATATGAGACTTGATGGAATTAACGGAGTAGACCGTAATATCCGTGATGCCAAGGGGCGCACTCCTCTTGAAATGCTGTATGATATTGAATATTACAGTGATAAACAAAGAAATAACGAAATAGGCGGAAGCTTTAAAGAGCTTTGGGCAGAAAAGATACGTAAGGAAGGAGTATATTCTTCCACCGGATTAAGATATATTGCGTCTTACTATAGTTCAAGTTTTCATTGTGAGCTTGGCGGAGAAGGCGGATCCGTCTGGGGAATGGGTTATGATTTCATCCTTTATACCGAGCAAGGACAGAAACTGACTTATAACTATTATACAAACGATACTTCAAATCGTAAAGGTGCCATGTTCTCATCGAATTGGGAATATTTTGGAGGAAAAATTTATTTGTGTGAAGAGCTTGAGGAATGGTTCAAAGAAATTGATATTGACGATGAAGAAACAGGACTCTATACTCACAAAAGCCGTTACAGACTGATAGTCCAAAAGCTTGGTCTCACGGCAGATGAGCTTAGAGAGGCATACCGTAAAATGATGGAAGAACCTGAATACGCAAGGGATATTCTTTCAGAACTGAGCGATAAAGAATTTAAAAATTACGCATTGCACTTGAAAGATTGTGGTGTTCCTGCAAATTATATAATAGAAGGAGCCTGCATGAAGGACGATGCAAAGGGTGAAGCCCTCCTTGCAAGTCCCGGAGTTGCATATTGCAAGGAGCTTGGATATTCAATAGATGCACGTGCTATATTCCAGTACAGTTATACTCCCGTTGAAGAGCTTTTCAAATATGATTTGACCACAACAAGCATCTCAACTTGGATGGAAGATTTAAATGCCTATTTTGAACATTATGGTGACAAAGGTAACTTGGGCAACTTTGGTGTAAATGACAGCCAAGGACGTACACCGCGCGAAAGATTTAATGTTCTTTATGCGGAATATGAGCGTCAAATGTCTCAAAAGCCCCAAACCGGCGAAGCTTTGTACCTCATACCCGTGGCGCTCGTTTCCCTCACCCTCGGCGCGCTGGTAATATACCCCCGCAGAAGAAAGATAGATAATATCTAAACCCTATAACCCCATAAAAATAACCCCAAGTCTTGTTTTTCAAGGCTTGGGGTATTTTGTGTGTAATATTATTGAAATAAATGAAGTGATGTGATATAATATAAAGAGAATGTGAAAGGAGGGATAAAAATGTCGGCATACAGTGAGCTTATAAAGAATTTTGAGAAGATACGTGCCTACATGCGCGAGTTTTACGTTTACGGCTTTAAAAGCAGGGACGATTATAACAAAAAAAGTGCCCGTTCCTATGACGATGAACGCCGACGTCTTGAAAGCTGGCTTGGGGAGCATATGAGCTTTGTGCGTACTCCCGAGGGGAAAAACGTATTTATTTCCATCGACAGCCGATCCTCTTTCCACAATCCTCTTTACAAGGCGTGGAAGTCAAAGAGCTTCACGGACGGGGATATCACCCTCCATTTTATAATTTTTGACATCCTCCACACCCCCGAGGTATCATTGACGCTTTCGGAAATCATGGAAAAGATAGACGGCGACTATCTTTCCTATTTTGATGTACCCATGGTCTTTGATGAATCAACTCTCCGCAAAAAGCTGAAGGAATATACAGAGGAGGGAATCGTCATTTCCGAGAAAAAGGGAAGAACGGTGTATTATAAACGTGCCGAGGATAAAACGAATATATCAGGTCTTGGTGATGCGCTCGATTTTTATTCCGAGGTATCCCCCTGCGGAGTCATCGGCTCTTACATAATTGAAAAAACAGAAGATTCAAATGACCTATTTGCCTTTAAGCATCACTATATAACGGGCGCTCTTGACAGCGGAGTGATGGCGGAGCTTTTCACTGCCATGAGGAAAAAATGTGTGGTAACGGTACGTAACCACAGCCGACGCCGACAGGAGCCCATAACTATGAGGCTGGTGCCCCTTCGTATTTTTATCAGTGTACAAAACGGCAGACAGCATCTTATTGCCTATCAGCCAAGCGGGAACTGCATAAATGCCTTGCGCCTTGACTATATATCAAACGTTAAAATTGAAGAACCCACTCCCCGCTTTGACGAGCTGCGCTCAATGCTTGATAATATGCAGGGTAAGATGTGGGGCGTTATGGCAAATTACGGTAGAAACGGGGAGGGTAAGACCGAGCACGTTGAGTTTACCGTGAAGATTGGAAAGGGCGAGGAATTTATAATAAAACGCCTTGAACGTGAAAAGCGGTGCGGAAAGGTAGAAAGGATAGACGATACTACCTACCGTTTTACTGCAGACGTTTATGATACAAATGAAATGATGCCATGGATACGTACCTTTATCTGCAGAATAGAAAAACTGAATTTTTCCAACAGAACACAGGAAAACCGTTTTAAGGCAGACCTTGATGAAATGTATAAAATGTACGGAATTGGTGGAGGTGAGGATAAGTGATTTTCAGTGAGCTTTATTCAGCCTATTACAGCGCTATTGGCGAAATGATAACCTGTATATTGGGGGGAGAGCATGACGAAAAAGCTCTTGCAAGGATAGTTCGTAATAAAGCCTTTGATGAAAGTGCGCTTGCCATTTTTCCTGCTATAAAATCGGGAAAGTGGCAGATAATACGGGGTGATATGACAACACCCCTGCGGTTTATTCCCACCGTGCCTTTGACTGCCACCCAAAAAAGTTGGCTGAAAAGCATAAGCCTTGATAAGAGAATTAAGCTTTTCGGCATTGAAATTGAAGGACTTGAGGACGCAGAGCCTCTTTTTACCGAGGCGGATTATTATATATACGATAAATATTCCGATGGGGACGATTTTGAGGACGAGGGGTATATACATAGATTTCGCATACTTCTTCATGCAGCAAGAGAAAAAATGCCTGTGAAGATCGAATACGCGGGTAAGAACGGAGTAAGGACCTTTATAAAATGTATTCCGGAGAGGCTTGAATATTCGGAAAAGGACGATAAATTCCGCCTTATTGCCAAGGGGTGCAGATTTATGTCCACCTTAAATCTTTCAAGAATTATAAAATGCTCGCCCATAACGGAAGCGCTCAGCTTTTCGGAAAACGTGAAGGTTCCGAGAAAGGAGACGCTTGTGCTTGAGATAACCGATGAGCGAAATTGCCTTGAAAGAGCCATGCTCCATTTTGCTCATTTTGAAAAGAAAACCGAAAGGGTTGGAAAGGGAAAATATCTGCTCACCTTAAAATACGATAAAAATGACGAATCCGAGCTTGTGATACGCATACTTTCCTTCGGACCGAGGATAAAGGTCATTTCTCCCGATTCGGTGCTGGAGCTGATAAAAGAAAAATTAATAAGCCAAAAAAACTGCGGACTCTTTTGAGTTCGCAGCTTTTTTTCCGTGATTTTAAAGGGAAGAAATGGTAATATATTCTTGCAAGGATAAGACGAGGACAGATTGTAACAGGGAGTGACTTCAATGAATATTTTATTTGCACCAAGAAGAAGGCAACTGTATGGGATGATAAAAAGCGCCTTTCCCGAGGAGCTGAACGCCGATGTTGAAGCGGTATGCCGCGCTTTGCTTGTGGAAAGCCGTGCATATGACGAGGCACTGATCAGTGAGCAAAGCACAGAGTGGAAATTGACAAACGGTGAGATAATAAAAGTGCCATACCGTATTTATATCGATGATTATTTGCTGACCTTGAAAAAAATGACCGAATGCCGGAAAATAATATACCACTGTATTTTTTCAAGAAGCTCTGACGGATATATCCGACAAAAACACATCTGCGCCTTGTTGGATATGGATCTGCCCGAATGGGCAATGCCTTACGTTATTAAGGTCTGCGATGAGTATGTAAAGGAAATACTTGATATCGTCTATGAAAAACTGAAAAACGAGAACTGCCATGCGTACAAAAACCTGTGTCGGTTGAACCTGAAAAATATCCAATCGGGACACAGCCGTATGATGAGCTATTGGAGAAGATATTATTGGCGTGACAACTGTGATTACAACGGCTATATAGGTAAAAGGCTCTTTGCCGAGTGCTTCGGCTACCGTAAAACAGGACAAAAATTAATAAATATATGAGGTGAATGAAATGATAATCAGCTTTTCCGAATACACGTTTGATATTGATGTTGAGCGAACCCGCGCTTTTTATAACCGAGCCGATGTTTTACCGATGGGAGAGGATTGCGGTTGTATCGGGTGCCGCAATTTTGACAAGGCTATAATGACCGTTCCACGCGCGGTGCTTGATTTTCTTTACTCCTTGGGTATTGAACCGCGAAAGCCCACCGAAATTTATAACGTAACCGGTATGCTTGAAGATGACGGGAAAATATGGTATAACGGATGGTATCATATATGCGGAACCGTTGTAAAAAGTCCCGAAACTGTGAAATACGGTGTAAACGAAAAAGGTAACCCTACGGTGGAATACGGCTGGGATAAAGGCTACAGACCCGCCCCGGACTTTCCGTTTACCATTCTTCCCGTAAAAGACAACGCCTTTCAACGCGATGGATTTCCCCAACCGATCATCCAGCTTGAAATAGATACCCATCTGCCCTACCTGCTGTCCGAGCCGTTTAAAGCCTGATTTTAACCGAAAAAAACATGAAAGGAGTAATACCATGAGGGAAATTATAGGAAAATATAACACCGCCAAATGCTTTGCCACTACCATAGAGGACGGTGCGCGGGAGCAAATAAAAGCGGTGTGCGATACAGAAGCATTTGCATCATCAAAAATAAGAATAATGCCCGACGTCCACGAGGGAAAGGGATGTACAATCGGAACAACAATGACAGTTACCGATAAAATAGTCCCCTCAATGGTGGGAGTTGATATCGGATGCGGAATGTATACCGTGCTTCTTGGGAAGGTCGATATTGATCTTGAGGCATTTGACGAGGCGGCGCATTTTATTCCATGCGGTAAAAGGGTATGGGAGGGACGACGTGAGCGCTTTGACCTCACAGTCCTTCGCTGTCACAGATATCTCAGGGACTCAAAGCGTCTTGAGAGAAGCCTTGGTACCCTTGGCGGCGGCAATCACTTTATCGAGATAGACGAGGATGACGAGGGAAATAAATACCTTGTTATCCATTCGGGAAGCCGTAATCTCGGAACACAGGTGGCTGAGTATTATCAAGGTGTTGCCGTTGACCTTAACAAAGGAAAAGAGGAGTTTTTCAAGAAAAGAGAGGAGATAATTGCCACCTATAAGGCAGAGGGCAGACGGAGCGAGATACAGAACACCCTTAAAAAGCTTGATAGTGAGTGGCAGGACAAGGAGCCCACACTGCCCGAGGAGCTCTGTTACCTTTACGGTAGATTTATGGAGGATTATATCCATGACGTTGATATATGTCAGCGCTTTGCCACAAGAAACAGGGAGCTTATCTCGGAGATACTTCTTGAGAAAACGGGAATTAAGGGAATTGGATCCTTTGAAACTATCCATAACTATGTAGACATTGATGAAATGATTTTGAGAAAGGGTGCAGTGTCTGCAAAAAAGGACGAGATGCTCCTTATACCTATTAATATGAGGGACGGAAGTCTTATTTGCAAAGGTCTTGGAAACACAGATTGGAACTGCTCCGCACCTCACGGGGCGGGAAGACTTATGTCACGCACCACTGCCTTTGAAAAGCTTACCATGGAGGAGTTCAAGTCACAAATGAGCGGTATTTATTCTACAAGTGTGTGTCCCGAAACACTTGACGAGTCCCCTATGGCGTACAAAAGCATGGAGGAGATACTTGCAAATATCACGCCCAGTGCTGAGGTTATAAAAAAGATCAAGCCCATATATAATTTTAAAGCGGTATAATAAAATTTGGCTGTAAAAACTCGGGAAGAGTTTTTACAGCCACTATCATTTATTTGCTATATTCTTTCAATGTTTCAACAATTGAAACAAAGCGAGAATCGTTGCGTATGCAGTTGTATCGTTTGTGTTCCAGATTTTCAAGAGCATAGTATGCAGTTGTATGCTCACATAATTCTTCAAAATTATCATCGTTTATAGGATAGATCAGCTTATCCGTAAAGATGGAAGTGAAGGGTTTTCCGTGATCATTTTCATAGGACTTACAACTTTCAATAGAATGATAACACATTTTTTCGATAGAGATGAAAGCATCTTCTGTTTTACCTTGAGCTATTTCATATGTGGAAATAATCCAGTGATTATATGAAAGTCTTTCGTGAATATACATAAGATTATCACCATAGATCATATGATAAAGCTCGTTTGCGGTTTTAAGCATCTGTATCTTCTTATCCCATGTTGAAGGATCATTTGGAAGATCATCGCAAAGCACAAGATGTCTGATGGTTAAAGCGAGACAGTCGGTAAGTTTATCTATTTGATCTTGTATATAATACTCTGTGTTACCGTCACCTATACCTGCTGAAAGTACATTTTCACGACAGTATTTCATAGGCATAAGCATATTGACAAGTTCTTTTGCCTTTTCAGATTCATTTGTTTCTCCATACAATGAAATTAAAGTAAAGATATTCTTATATTGTGTATCCGGATCGTTGGTGCTCTCGATTATTGAATAGCAAAGACTTTCTATTTCTGTAATTAGAGTATTATTATGGGTTTCTTCCCACTGATGATAAAGACATACCGCAAGATTTCCCTTTATGTCGTTATTTGAGGGATAACGTGAATATGCCTTACGGGCAAATGCTATTCTTTCATCAATGGTACCATTCTCGGAAAGGCGGGACATTTCTTCTTTTATTCTTTCAAGTGCAGCCTCTCTTTCAGATAATCTATATCCGAGAAGTTCGTCAATACTTATTCCGAAGAAATCAGCAAGAGCAGGGAGAAGCTCAATGTCAGGATAACCGCTTTCGGATTCCCAACGAGATATTGCTTGAGGGCTTACGCCGAGCGAGGCTCCTAATGTGTCTTGTGTTGTATTATTTTCTATGCGGAGTTTTTTTATGATTGAGCCAATTTTTAAATTCATTTTGTACCTCCAAAAAGTTTCATTTATATAAATTGGTGTATCGGGATCTTATTATTACCCGAAATGGGATTTTTTATGGTTATGAACCAATGTAAGCTTACGATTATATTATAGCACAGTATTTTTAAAAATCAATTATCAATTACTTGTTTCGCAAGTAAAGAGGTAGTTGATAAACCGATATTAGAACAAGGAGCATTTTTTCCTATCCTTTCAAAGAAGGCTGTAAAAACTCGGTAAGAGTTTTTCCAGCCACGAAAAATTATTTTAATTGTTCTAAAATTGCTTTGAATTCTTTGGTATCTCTGATAGCGTCAAATTCATTTTCAGTTAACCACGAGTCGCGGAGAATTTCGCGAAGCGGACGAGAGTCAGGCGTTTGAAAGTCTGTTCTTTTTTGAACTCTCTCTCCCAATAAAAAGGAGGAAATCTTTATTTCTTCGGGACGGTTATCAAATGCAATCGCAGATTTTACGGAAAACTCAAGTTGCCTTATCGCCTCGTTGAAACGATTCAATTGCACCAAGCACTTCGCATAAAAGCAATAATATCTGGTGTTGCTCCAATTTTGGCGAGGTAAAGAGTCCTCATATATCAAATTATCTAAAACGAATATTTTTTCGAACACTTTGATAGCGTCTTCGGCAGGCACCAGACTCGTCAAGCGCCAAAAGCATTCATCCAAACATAAATAAGAATCAAGTATAAAATTTCTTGTATGAGGTAATTTTTCTTCATCTGTCAAAGTCCAAAAAATGCTCCACTCCTTGCCGTCAAATATTGAAGGCAGCGATTCGAAAATAGAAAGCGCAATATCCTTTCTTCCCATTCTGCTATGATGAGAAGCAAGGCGATCTGTTGCCTCAAACTTGATTTTAGCATCAGGACAATATTTCATAATACGTTCACCGAGAGCTACTATTTCGGCATCGTATTTCTGTCTGTTTTCTTTCCAATTAACTATATCAGCATCATTGATCGTAGCAGAACACAACGTATACATCAGCTTGTTTAAAAGAGCATAGTTGTTCGGGAATTCGGCAACTCCCGTACGCGCAATACGAATACATTCATTGATATTGCCAACACTGATCGCCGCTTGAAAATCTTTCAAATACTGATCTACAGCTTTCTTTTCTGCAGCTTCATCAATGCCCATAAGCTTATCAGTTGATATTCCAAAAAATGCTGCAATTGTCGGAAACAGCTCGATATCGGGATAGCAAGAATTATTCTCCCAACGAGAAACCGATTGACAAGATACACCAAGAATCTCTGCAAATTCTTCCTGTGTGATATCTCTTTCTTTTCGCAATTTTTTTATTGTTTCTCCAATATTCAATTTCATAATAAATACCTCTCATTAAAAAATTGAAAGCCGCGCTTCTTTCTGACTATATTGTAGCATAAAACATAAACAAGTTCAATATCACGTTTAGAGAGTTTTTTTCACCATATGGTTAATTTTTGTGTTTTGAGGCAAGCATAGCGCGTGGACGTCCACCGCGCAAAGTCTGGGGGCGTGAATACACTGTTTGGAAAAGGGGGCATGGTAGGGCGGGGGCTTGCTCCCGCCGCTTCGGTGGTTGGCTCTCGCGGTATTACTGAATGTAAAGGTTTAGTTGAAACAAGATGGCAGGTAAGGATAGTGTTCTCCCGCACAAATTTCTTAAGTATTTGTTAATAAAATCGGGAGGCTGATAGCCTCCCTTGCGTTCACGGCGGGAGCAAGCCCCCGCCCTACGTTATGAAATTGAATTGTCCGCTAATAATACATAGCAGAGATCATGTGCTTGTATTATTTTTTACTTCTTTTTCTTTTTTGTAATAACTACAACGGCAACAACCACGCCTATAACAACAACTGCCACAGCGGATACTATAATAACTATAACGATCCCGTTATTGCTCTGAGGAGCCGTTGTAGGTTCGGCGGTTGTTGATGGAGTTTCCTCGGTAGGAGTAGGAGTGGGAACGGGAGCCTCGCTCCACTTTGCGTAAAGGGTTATATCCGCATCGATTGCGCTTTCGGGATCAAATTCCTTCTTGAATTTTGAATCTGTAAACCAACCCTCGAAAATATAACCATCGGCGCTTATCGTGGGCAGTATTACCTTTTCGCCGGGGTTAACCTTTGCATCATCAGGCTTTGTGCCGATACCTGCCGTGTCAAAGCTTACGGTGCTCTTTTTAGGTCCTGTGCCGTTCGGTATTTCAATGGCAAACTGTGTGTTTGCGGACCATTTTCCTTCAACGAATTCGCGTCCGAGGACGAGTATCTTGTCCTCATAAACTCTTACGTAATAGCCTTCGCTTCCGTCAACTCTCTCTGCGTTAAGACTGTTGTATACAGAGCAAAGATAACCGACCGCTGCCGTATTGAAAATGTTGGGCATTGATGACTTTGCAGGATACATATTTCTCTTGGAATCGAGATCCCAGTGGGAATGTCCGTTAAACATAACTACCTCGGGATACTTCTTGAGAACGAGCTTCAGCTTGATCTCGGAGGAATTTACAAGTCCGTGCCAGCCTTCACCGGAAAGTGTTCCCGCAACGGTGTTGTACATACCTTGATGTATGAAAAGGAAGGTGGGACGGTTCTTATCGCGGTCCTCTGCAAGAGTTTTATCAAGCCATGCAAGAGTTTCATCGGAAAGTGTGCAGTCGATCATATTAACGAGATTGTCATTTCCGAGGAAAACAAAGTGGTAGCCGTTAAGCCAAAAATCGTAGTGAGTGCTTTCGGGATTAGAACCGTCGGGCAGCTTTGCATATTTGAGGAAGACCTTGTTCTTCTCAGCAAGAGTACCGCCCCAAAGGTCATGGTTACCTACTGCCATAAAGTATGGAGGAAGCCCTTCAACTGATTGATGAAGTGACTCAAGCTTTTTATATTCGTTTGCTTTTCCGTTATCGGTCATATCTCCGACCATAAAAATACCGATACTGTTCTTGCTGTTTGCGGCAATATCATTGAGCATCGCAATATAGTGCTCGGTATGTATGTGTGAATTGCTTTCCACAATGTGGATATCACTTACAACCTGAAATTCGGCAATAGGCTCACCGGGGTCCTTATATCCCGAATCCTTGGGAAGGTCGATCTCATAATATTCCTCAGATCTCTGATCGAAGAAATTTGAAACGTAGATACGGAGCTTTGTTGCGCCCTCGGGAATTATCTGTCCCTTGGGGAATTCAAACACGTTCTCCGTACCCTTGACCTTAAACTTGGCAAGAGCGGTATATTCTTCAAGGATACCATTTTCATTTGCCCAATAGGGAACGATGTTTTTTGCAACCTCAGTTTCGGAAACTGTTACTGTAAGCGTACCCTCGGCATATCCGCTTCCGGGGTTCTTGATCTCGTAAGTTGCGCTTACGGGCTTTTCGGGAACGGGGGCATCTGCAGGGGGAACGATCTTGATCTTTACCCAGGCTGTTGCCGCAAGGTTATCGTTGGGCTTTAATTTGATCTCATATTCACCAACAGGGAATGTCTGACAGCTGTTTGAACCGTCAAAGCCTGCGGTCTTAATATCGAATTCAACGCCTGAGCCAACACCGTTTTCCTTAGTGGCATCAATGTATACCCATCTGAGGGAATAGGGGTCATCGGGGAAATATATTCCCACGTAGTTCTCGCCCGATCCGATGGCACTGATGAGAATGGGCTCGTCGTATTCGTAAACGTACTTGGGCACGTTGAGCTTTGAAAGGTCACCTCCGCTTTCACCTTCTGCAAATACGCAGATAATTCCAGCGATGGAACACAGAAGCACGAAAACGAGTAATAATTTACATAGCTTTTTCATTTTTTAACCTCCAAAAATATTTAATTATCGTCTGTAGATATATTATAACATCTTTTTGAAAAAAAGCAATATTATTCCTGTAAATATGCCAAAAAAATTAATAAAAGGTGAAGTATTTTTATTTAATTTATTGACAAAAAAATAGGATGGGGATATAATATTGTTGAAAGAATACAGAGTTATGAAAAGGAGACGTAAAAT
>JAZQRT010000114.1:0-2836 GCA_045629725.1 Eubacteriales bacterium
CGTCCGTGCGCCTCGATAAGAAGATCTACCTTGTCACCTACCGCATCGCGAACTGCGGCGATACAGCGAAGCGCCTTATCCAAGTCCTGATTTGATATCTGCAAATAATTCTTTCCAAAGGGATCCCACTTCATAGCGGTCACGCCGCGTTCAACCGCAATTTTTGCCTTCTCGCCAAACTCCTCAGGCTCTTTTGCACCTGCAAACCAACCGTTGACGTAGATACGACAATCCTCGTTTACCTTGCCCCCGAGAAGCTGATATACGGGAACGCCGAGAGATTTTCCAAGGATATCCCAAAGAGCCATTTCCACGGCGGAAAGTGCGCTCATAAGCACCGCACCGCCACGCCAGTATGCGTCACGGTAAATATCGTGATAATGCTTCTCTATCTGTCTGGGGTCTTTACCCACAAGGTAAGACTTGATATGCTCTACTGCGCCTACAAGCGCCTTTTCTTTATATTCGAGAGTGCCCTCTCCCACACCGTCGATGCCCTCGTCGGTGTACACCTTGACGAATACCCAGTTGGTGCGGAAGCAGTCTACCACAAATGTTTTTATATCGGTTACTTTCATTTTTTACCTCACTTTATTTCTATTTCTTGATATATTTTGGGAATGACTACGTTTGGAAGGTTGAGCCCTTCAGGAGAAAGCTCATCAAACATTCCAAAGTGTATGGGAACGACATTCAAAGCGCCCGTATTTTTTGCAAATCTTGCCGCATCTGCCATATTCATATTGTTTCCAACTCCGTTGATGGGTAGAAACACAGCCTCAATATTTTCGGGAAGATCGGCAAATATCTCACTGTTATAAAGGGTATCTCCCGTGACGTAATAGGTCTTCCCCTCCTCGATGTCTTCAATGAGAACACCAATGGCGCATGGGTCGCTATGCGCCGCCTTGACGGCAGAAAAGCAGAATCCGTATTCGCTCCAGCTTGTGTGTCGGTCAAACTGAATGTAGTTATGTCCGCCGCCCTCCTGTCTTGCCTTTTTCCAGACCGATGCAGGTGCGAGTACCGTCATTCGTTTCTCTTCCCGCCTGAGAAAAACGGGCGCAGTTTCGGGATCGTAATGGTCGAGATGGTCGTGGGTAAATATCATCACGTCGGGGGTGACCTTCAAAAAATCTTCATTTACAGGCTGCCTGCGATAATTCTTTGGCTCGTATTTTTCAACACTGTTTGAAAGATACGGGTCTATCATAATCTTTGTTTTGCCGTTATCAAAAAGCAATCCGGCTTGTCCAAGCCAGGTTATCTTCATAAATTTCTCCTCCAAAATATTATTTATCTATTTACAAACTCAAAAAAATCTGTTATATTTTTTTATTATATCACGATTATTTTTGCCGATACAGGCATATTTTCAATTCATTTTGTCATAATCTTACGATTTTGGAGATTTATATGTTACTGACAGAAAACGAACTTTCAAGCGGCGTGTTTGACAGCTCTGTAATCAGAGGACAAAAGCCACGAAGTCAAGACAGAAAGGTTGAATGCTTTGAGCTTGAGCTATTTCACATTGACAGCGGAATAAGCCACATAAACGGAAAAGCATTTCCCGCCAAGAGAGGAATGCTGCTTTGTGCAAAGCCGGGTAGCATCAGATACAGCGACTTCCCCGTTCGATGCAGCTTTATCCGAGTATTTAGAACAAAAGGCAAGACCGAGGACATTGAAGCAATCCTCTCAAAGCTTCCCGATTGTATGTACGTCGACGACACTCACCTCATTGAAGAACTTTTGTCATTGTTTGCAAGATTAAGCTCCTATCTCATCTCATCCTCACTTGACACCCATGAGCTGATAAAAGCCAATTCAACTTTTTTGGAGATACTTTCTCTATATCAGAATCTGCACAGGAAGCCCGATAACACCCATATGGGAACACCTATGTACCGTCCCGTACGCGAGATACACGAATATATAAATGAGCATTTTGCTTCCGATTGTTCGCTAAAAAAACTTGCTTCTATAGTAAACCTTTCACCCAATCATCTGCACGTTATATTCAAGGAAAGTGTTGGTCTGACTCCTTATGAATACGTTCTTACCAAAAGAGTGGAGCTGGCAAAAAAGCTCATAATCACAGGGGAAAAAAGTATGCTTGACATAGCTCTCGTGACAGGCTTTTGCTCTCAATCGCATTTTAATAAGTTTTTTAAAAAACAAACAGGTACCACCCCTGCCCAATTCAAAAAGCAGATATGGGACAGATATTAGCCGGGGTAAATATTTCCGCAGAGCAATTCTTCGGATGACAGATCTCATTTGTAGACTACCTCCTTCAGCACGATTTCCTCGGCAAGCGATTTGATGTTATTCATCAGTCTCACCCAACGAATCGGATCGGAGGCTTTGAATTCTTCTGTGACACCCATTTGCTCTGCCGCTTGTGTTATGTAAGATTCCATTTGCTCGTGCGCCTGCTCGTCTATGGCGTGGAGGTGTTCGTTTAATCGTCCCTCTGTCAGTAGGGTTGTATATGTGCCTCTGCGGTGTTTCTTGATGAATTCAAGATGAAGGTGTCCGTATTTGCCGATTTCGTAGTTTGTCTGTTCAGAGATTTCAAGCATCGGGTAGTATTGTTCGCCGCGAAGCTCATATTTGATACCGTTTTTAGTGATGTACTTTTCCATAATCATATTCCTTTCGTTATCTGTTTTTATAGGCAAGGCACGATCAGAATATGTTTTGAATGCCGTAAAGCAAAGTATTTTGAGTAGTTTCGTTATGAACACCCGCACCACACGGCGGAGAGTCCATAACGGCTTTTGTTATGGACTCTCCGTTTTTTTATTTGCACTTTTAGAGGGGGGGAAGT
>JAZQRT010000115.1:0-11919 GCA_045629725.1 Eubacteriales bacterium
GCATTTTGTCGTATTGTTTTTATCCATTATATCTGTAAACATTATTGACTTTGGCTTAATTTTGTGTTATCATTAATATGATAAATAACAAACATTTCAACCTGAGGTTAATATGATAGATTATACAACTAACCCCATAGATATAGTAGATGATAACAGAAATTGGGTTTCATCCTTTCGATATGAGCCTTACTTAAAAAAGTGGTTCTACATTGAACCTACAATGAAAGGAACTGTTAGATTAGTGGACGAAACTGATGTACCTCAAGAAATATTAAATATTGCTGACAAAGAAGAAACACATTATGAAAACTCCTATCAGGCACCACTGAAACTTCAAATACAATTAAATACATCATGTAACTATAGATGTAAAATGTGTTACGTATCACCAGAGCTTCAAAACAAAAAACTGTCCATTGAAACTCTTAAAAAAATATTTGTTGAAGCAAAAAACATCGGTGTAGTACGCGTTAATTTTGTCGGTGGCGAAATATTTATGCGTAGAGACATACAAGAAATTATTTCTCTAGCTCAACAAAACAATTTATTAACTTCCTGTATTACTAATGGAATTATTCCTGGAAAAAATATCGACAACTACAAAGTTCTACTTGAATCTATGTATATGGTACAAATATCATGTAATGGAATTGGAAATAGTTATAATAACGAGCATGGACTTGTCTGTTGGGAATCAGCCAAAAATTGTATTGCAAATGTTGTACGTACTGTCAAAGCATCTATTTTATCTTATGTTATCACAGACGAAAATGTTGATGACATTCCTGCTTTTATTGAATTTGCTATTGAAATAAAACCAACTATTATTAAATTTGGAACAGTATGTTGGTCGGGTAAATCATTTAATAAAGGAACAATGCTATACTATTCATCGACATTAGAAAAAGCAAAAACACACATAAATAACGCAAGAAAAAAACACCCTCAATTACATATACAAAGTCAAATCGACGAAGGTGAAGAAACCCCGTTATGGGAAGATTATACTAACGGATATCGCCCGTATGAATTTTATTTTTCACCTGAAAGTAGAGATGGATTATATTTAAACGCAATAGGTAAATATTATCCGTTTCCGTTGTTATCCGATAATCCTAATTTTTGCTTAGGAGATATTTCAGATGGTCTACTTAACATTTGGAACACAAGCAATATATTGAAAAAATTGCGCGTTGTCAGCTTTAAAGATACTGCTTGTGGAAAATTAGGTTGTACCAAGCCATGTGGACTATGGAACAGATCTTACGCAATCGCTTGGAGCGGTGACATCTATGGCAAAGTCCCCTGCAAATTGACCAATTGGAATTAACAAATCGATTAGTCTGAAAGGTGTTAGGCTAAAAAAATATTTTTCAAGAAAGGAGAGCAATCATGAAAAAGATCATCAAAATTAAAATCTCCAAGCCCCAAGGAAAAGATGTATCATTGTGTTCTCAAGCAGTTACCGATGATTAACCCCTCGATAAGCAATCGACTTTAAAACTCGATTGCTTATTTTGCTATTTGTTGCAAAATCAATTAAAAAAGTATAAAAAATCCCTTGACAAATACAAAAGGTAGTGGTATAATCTCTATGGTATGGAAGCATAGCTCAGTTGGGAGAGCATCTGCCTTACAAGCAGAGGGTCATAGGTTCGAGCCCTATTGTTTCCACCATTTTTATTTTAATATCAAAGCTATGATGAAGAGTAGTAGGTTGCGTGACGGCATACAGAGAGAAGATGGTTGGTGAAAATCTTTTGTCGGCGCTACCGAAGTCGCTTCTGAGCGCGAAAAGAAAGGCATCTGCCCAGTAGACTTCGCCGATGTGAAACATCGTTAAAAGCTTCGTAAAGTGCGCTTTTTTGCGAACTTAGGTGGTACCGCGGTAATTCGCCCTAAGACGATCGTCTTAGGGCTTTTTTGTATTAAATTTTAATTATTAACATAAATGGAGTGATATCATGGAAGAATTTGAAAAAAGATACGACGGTCTGACCGTCGAAAAAAATATTCAGAAATATTGGGAAGAAAACAAGATCTACGAGTTCAAGCCCGATAATTCAAAGAAGATCTATTCGATCGACACACCTCCCCCCACAGTAAGCGGAAGCCTTCACATCGGTCACATTTTCAGCTATACACAGGCTGAAATGATCGCAAGATACAAGAGAATGCAGGGCTTCAACCTTTTCTATCCCTTTGGATTTGACGATAACGGACTTCCTTCCGAGCGTCTTGTAGAAAAGGAATCCGGCATCAAGGCAAGAGATCTTTCAAGAGGCGAGTTCTGCAAGAAGTGTGTTGAAACAACACAGAAGTATGAGGCAGAATTCAAGGATCTTTGGAAGACCATGGGATTTTCCTGCGACTGGAATCTTCAGTATTCCACAGTAAGCGATAACTCACAGAAGCTTTCGCAGCGTTCATTCATCGACCTTGCAAAGAAGGGGCACGCATATATCAAGGAATCCCCCGTTCTTTGGTGTACAGAGTGCCGTACTTCAATTGCACAGGCAGAGCTTGATACACAGGAGATCGACTCCACGTTTAACTATATTCCCTTCACTATCGAAGGAAACGTTCTTGAGATCGCAACAACAAGACCCGAGCTTCTTTACGGTGTTGTGTGCGTATTTGTTAATCCCGAGGACGAAAGATACAAGCACCTTGTGGGTAAATCAGTCAAGGTTCCTCTTTATGATTTTGAGGTTCCCCTTCTCACAGACGAAAAGGTAGCTCTTGACAAGGGTACAGGCGCCGTAATGTGCGCTACCTTCGGTGATACAACCGACTCCGAGTGGGTTGAAAAGTACGGACTCCCCTACAAAAAGGTGATCCTCCCCGACGGAACCATTGCCGAGGACGTTCCCTATATCGCAGGAATGAAGGTCAAGGGAGCAAGAAAAGAAATTATCAGACTTCTTGACGAAAAGGGACTTCTTATAAAGTCAGAAAAGCTCTCACACATGGTATCCGTTCATGAAAGATGCGGAACAGAAGTTGAGATCATCCCCTCAAAGCAGTGGTATATCGACGTGCTTTCAAAGAAGAAGGAGCTTCTTGAGGCAGGAGATAAGATCAAGTGGCATCCCGCCCACATGAAGAACCGCTACACAGTTTGGGTTGAAAACCTTAAGTGGGACTGGTGTATCTCCCGTCAGCGTTATTTCGGAGTACCCTTCCCTGTTTGGTACTGTGAAAAGTGCGGCAAGCCCCACTTCGCAACAGAGGAAATGCTTCCTGTAAATCCCCTTGAAGTGAATTACGAAGGAACCTGCGAGTGCGGTGGCACAACATTTACTCCCGAAAGCGCAGTTCTTGACACATGGGCAACCTCATCCATCTCTCCCCTCATCAACGAGGACACAGCAAAGAGATACGGCATCGAGGAAGGCTTTATGCCCATGAGCATGAGAACACAGGCTCATGAGATCATCAGAACATGGGCGTTCTACACAATTGCAAAGAGCCTTTACCATACAGGAGATATTCCGTGGAACGACACAATGATCTGCGGATTCGTTCTTGCCAAGCCCGGTGAAAAGATAAGTAAATCCAAGGGTAACTCCAAGCTTACACCTCAGGCGCTTATCGAAACCTACTCTGCAGACATCATCAGATATTGGTCCGCAAGTGCAAGGCTGGGAACCGACACATACTTCGATCAACAGGAGATGCAGGACGCATCCAAGCGCCTTATCACAAAGCTTTGGAACTCCTCAAAATTCGTTCTTTCCCACCTTCAGGACTTCGATCCCTCCTACACCCCCACAGTATCCAAGCCCATTGACCGTTGGATCGTTGAGCGTACCAATGAAGCAGTTCTCGAGGCTAAAAAGTGGCTCGATCAGTACGAGATCGGACTTGCAAGAAAGGTGATCGACGACCTGTTCTGGAAGGATCTTTGCGACAACTATATTGAATTTGTAAAAGACAGACTCTACAAGCCCGAGGTTCACGGTGCAGAGGAAAGAAAGTCAGCACAGAAGGCTATCTACTATTGTCTTTTCAACATTCTCAAGATGTACTCCATCTACATTCCCCACATCACAGAATATATCTATCTCAAGGGCTTCAAGGACTTTGAGGGAGATATGTCCATCCATCTCACAAATTGGGTAGCTCCCGAGTCCGTTGACGAAAAGCTCCTCAAGTTCGGTGAAGAATTCAAGGACGTTGTTATGGAGATGAGAAAATACAAGTCCGAAAACAACCTTTCAATGAAAACAGAGCTTGAAAGCCTCACCGTTTGCGGCTCTGCTGAATTTGAAGAATTCTTCAAGGAAACCGAGAAGGATTTGATCGCATGTTCAAGCGCACTCAAGATCGTTTATGATCTTAAATAAACCGGGCATACCGCATAATATAAAAATTCGGAGGTAAGATATGAATTATAAGATAATCGCAGACTCAAGCTCCAACATCAGAAGACATGAATTCCCCTACGAATGCCTCACCGTACCGCTTAAGATCGGCACAGATGAAAAGGAATTTACAGACAACAATGAACTTGAAATCGAGGATATGCTCGTATATCTTGAAAACTACTCAGGAAAATCCTCCACATCATGCCCCAATGTTTCAGACTTCGTTGAAGCATTCGGTGACGCAGAAAATATCTTTTGCGTAACCATAACAAGCGCACTTTCAGGCAGCTATAATGCCGCTTGTGCCGCTAAAGAAGAATATGAAGAAATGCACCCCAAGCGTCATGTTTGTGTAATCGACTCCCTTTCTACAGGTCCCGAAATGAAGCTCATTGTTGAAAAACTGAGAGAGCTTATTTCTGCGGGTAAGAATTTTGATGAGATCTGCCTTG
Organism: Eubacteriales bacterium; assembly: GCA_045629725.1. Classification (GTDB taxonomy): domain Bacteria; phylum Bacillota; class Clostridia; order Oscillospirales; family CAG-272; genus SIG714. The sequence goes on from JAZQRT010000115.1 coordinate 4,826, forward strand.
ATATTGCAGAATATCAGAAAAACACAGCTCTCATGTTCTCTCTTGAATCTCTCAAGAACCTTGCAAATAACGGCAGAGTAAGCCACATGACTGCAAGACTTGCAGGAGCACTCGGAATCAGAATCGTTGCAAAAGCAAGTGACAAGGGAACGATAGAAACCATCACCAAGAGCCGCGGAGAAAAGAAAGCGATCGAGGATATTATCAAAAGCATGCTCCTTCGCGGATACAACGGAGGCAAGGTAAGAATCGACCACTGCTTCAATTCCGTTGCCGCAAACGTATTGAAGGAAAAACTTCTTGCTAAGTTTGAGGATGCCGATATCGTTGTGGGAAGATCATACGGTCTTTGCTCATTCTATGCAGAGCGCGGCGGACTTCTCGTAGGATTTGAGGCTAACACAGAGCTTCCCGAAGCAGACAACGAAGAAGTTGAAGTAACCGAAACATCAGAAAGCACCGAAGAATAATAAATTCCTACATGAAATATTCCGATGTTCAAAGGAGCATCGGAATATCTTTTTGAATGGGACTTTCCCACAATGTGAATTTTAGGTGAAAAATACATGAAATCACTTGACTTTCACACAAAAAATTGATAAATTATATGTATTATAAAATACCAATTGGAGGATAAATGATGAAAAGAATCATCGCACTTTTACTTGCGGCGGTTTGTTTGTTTTCTTTCGTGGCATGCCAATCAAGCGATTCAAATGAAACAGCAACTCCCCAAACACCTGAAATCTACAGCATGAAGATCCTTTCCATAAACGGAGAGGATATCACATATGAATTTTACAGATATTATTATTTGTTTGTAAAAAATTCCTACGAGGAAAGCGGAACGGAAGTAACGGAAGAAGATATCAAGGAAGACGTTCTCAACAAACTCCTTTATGATGCCGCAGTTCATAAGCTTCTTGCAAAATACTCTCAGTCCCTCACAGACGAGGAGATCAAGGAATGTGAAGAATACGTAGCGATGTACGTTACTGCCTACGGTAACGTTTTTGAAAGCCAGCTCGAAAGTGAAATGAATATGACTATCAACGTATTCACCAAAATGACCTTGAACGAAATGGCGTACAACAAGCTCTACACATACCTTGCAGAGGAAAGCAACGGCAAGATCGATTTTTCAGACAGCGCTGTTACTGAATACATGAAGAATTTCAAAGCAGGTATGCACCTTATTCTTTCCGTAAGCAACGAAAAGGACGATGCAGAGAAAAAAGCTCTTATGGAAAAGCTTTATAAGATAGCAGAGCTCGACTCCGCTTTTGCACCCATTATGAAGCTTCATAATCTCCGTCAGGACCTTAAGGAAACAGAGGCTTCTCTTGAGGAGATAAATAAACAGATACAGGACGGAAAAACCTCCGACGAGCTTTCCGCAACCCTTAAGACTCTTGCAGCGCAGATCAGCTCACTCAGCGCAAAGATCACAGAGGAACAGAACAAGATCAACATTGCCGAGTGTCTGGGCTCCTATATGGAAAAGCTTGAGATATACAAGGAAGAGATAAAGAAAGATATCGAGTCCCTTGCAAACTCAAATGACGCTTCCCTTCTTGCATCCCTTAACTCAGAAGATACAAAGAGCCTTGCAAAAACAGTATGTTCCTCAGTTGTTACCGTTGCAGAAGAAAAGCTTGGAAATAAGATCCTTGACCTTGCAAACAACAAGGACAATTACGGCTGGTTCCCCACAGACTTTACCGAAGCTGTTAAGAGCTTTGATAAAACCTCATCCCTTGAAAATGCAAATAAAATGCTTGAAATTTTCAACGGCAACACCGAGCTCAAATCCGACAAGACCGTAACTGCTATCATGACCCGCTTCACAAACCTCGTAACTCTTATGACCGAAGGTAAAACCACGGGCGAATACCTTGAGGCTATCCGCGGACTTAACGGAAGCTACGAAATCTCCGTTGATATTTATGAAAAGTCCATGCTCTACCTCAGTGCGAGGGATGCTAAGGCAACTGCAGCAGAGCTTTCAACACAAAGTACTGACGTTTATACAAGCCTTGAGGCAGCTTTTGCCGTTCTTTCTGCACCCGTAACGACCTTTGAGGAGCTCGTTATTGCGTACAGTGAAGACTATGAAGCAGAAAGCGGTTCCGTTGTATTCTACCTCAAACAAGAGGATCTTATCAATGAACTCCGTGACGCAACAAAGGACCTTCAGGCAGGAGAAATGACAGAAATCGTTAAATCTTCAATCGGTTACCACATTCTCAAGCTTACAGAACCTGATGTCGAATATTTCAAGAAAAACGAGTATGTTTATTATGTACTCGAAGACACGATAAATTCCGAAAGTCCCAACGTTGAGTACAAAACAGAGGATGTTTATTCCTCTATCAACAACGAAAAAATAAAGGAATTTGAAAACGAGCTTACATCACAGAAAAATGCCATCGCAGCGGCAGGATCATCATCAAACAAGACAAGCAATAATGATAACACGGTTCTCTGGACCATCGTTATTATGGCGATCACCATTGCCGTTGTGGGTGTTCTTGCAGTACTCATTATCACCGCAAGCAAAAACGAGCCTGAAAAGAGCACACCCTCAAAATCAAAAAAACACACTAAAAAGAAATAATGACAAAATATAAGGCAATAATCTTTGACCTTGACGGCACTCTGCTTGATACCTCTTATGATCTTGCAGATGCCGTCAACCACACACTTTCAAAAAACGGTTTTCCTAAAATCTCCACACAGGCCGCCGTCAGCTTCACGGGAAACGGAATGAAAAAGCTTATTGAAAGATCGCTTGGACAACCCGTTACCGAAGAAGTGTTCGATAAGGTATTCACAGACTTTACGGAATACTATTCACTTCATTCGAATGATAACACAAAGCCCTATGTCGGAATCCCCGAGCTCATAAGTAAGCTTAAAGAGGCAAATATTCCCCTTGCAGTGCTCTCCAACAAAAAGCACGCTCCAACCACCGAGCTTATAAGACTTCATTTTCCCGACAGCTTCAGCCTTGTTTACGGAGAGGGCGGCGAGGTCACAAGGAAACCCGAAACAAAGGGATTTTGGAAAATACTGAAGGAACTCGGAATTAACGAACCAAAGGAAGTCCTTTATATAGGCGACTCAGAGGTTGACGTTATAACCGTAAAAAACGCCCTCTGCGACGGTGTTTTTGTTTCTTGGGGTTTCCGCACAAAAGACCAACTCATCGATTCAGGCGCTGAAATAATCCTTGATAGCACCAATGAGGTACTGGAGTATATTAATAAAAAATAAAAAGCAGCCTAAAGCGGACTTCTCATTAGGAAGTTGGCAATTTCTTGTAGGGGTCGACGTCCTCGGCGACCCGTTAAGTCAAAAATTTGAACCGCAGTAGACAAAGATAACCCCGACAGAAAATCTGTCGGGGTTTTATGATTGACAAAGGTATGCTGCTTGTTCTTATTGTCAATTTTCACACTATATATAATTTAAAAATCTCATTTGCCCATCCGAGCCAAAACGGAACGTTTGAATCAAGCCATTCAACAACTGTTGATAAATCTGCTGTACGAAGGCACAGGGCTTAGCCCATCCCCCTTGTAAAGACGCACGGGCGTGTCCATAGGCTCCCTCCGGGTGGGCGCGACGCGTTAAGAAAATATGCCGGTGGCATATTTTTAGCCAAAGCGGGAAGCAAGCTGTGCTTGCGACCAGGGCCGAAGGCTGTCGCCATAGGCGACTGAGGGAGAGTGCGTTACAATAAAGTTAGCACACACCTAAAGTCACGCAGGCTCCTTCCGTCACGGCCATGCCGTGCCACCTCCCTCTCGGAGGGAGGCTTCTCGTTAGCCCCATTATACCACAAATCGGCAGAGGATACAATATCTCTGCCGAAATTTGTTTGTATATCCGTAGTGTAGGCGTTTCCCCTCCCATTTTGTCGTTAAAAATCTAATATTCGCGGGAGGGGAGACCCCTCCCCTACGATTGAATACGACAACATCCCTATGAGAACCTGCCTAAGGTTCTCTTTTTTAATTTATAAGAAATTACTTTGCTTTGGAATAAAATGTATTCTGAAAGGCGCATTCATGCGGAGTACGCCTTTTCCCCTGCGGTCGTGGACCGCTTTTTAATCAATCTTATAAGACTTATCGATCATCACAAGCTCTTTGAATGTATCTATTTCAACTATATCCTCAGCAGAGCAATCTCTGATATGAACGGTATAGTCTTTAATACGGTATTCAAGGGCAACCTGATCCCAATAACGCTCGCGTCCGCCCGGAGCTTCAAATTCTTCCTTGGCATCCTTTGCAAGTCTTGCTCCGTCCTCGCACGTCCAATAGGATATTCCAACCATCTGGTGACAGTTCACTCCGCCTATCGCCATTTTTTTGATCACGCCGTTTTCTGTATAGAAGCACCAGTCGTTGGTCATTTCAACAGGAATTCCAAGGTAATTTGTTTCATACTGATATTTTGTGATAAGCTCGGGATTGCTGAGAAGCAAGTCTGCCTCCACGATATACGCATTTTTCACAAGCTCTCCCGCTTTAACAACGGAGGATATATTATTAGCCTCGTTGTATCCAGGATTTTCGATAAACTTTATATTGGGATATTTGTGGAGAAGCTGCTCAAACTGTTCGCCGAGATATCCTCTTACAATATAAATTTCGGGTATACCCACTTCGGTAAGAGCATCAAGAAGTGAATCAATAATTCTCTTTCCGTGAACTCTCACAAGGGGCTTGGGTGTATTAAGGGTGATCGGCACCATTCTTGAACCAAAGCCCGCCGCAATTATAACTGCTCTTTCAACTCTATAAGGCTCAAGTGCTTCAAGTCCTAAAGCAGTCACCTTGCCATCTGCAACAAGTCCACAAGCAGTAAACTCAGCAATTATTTTATTTACAGTTCCGACAGAAAAGCCTGTGCGCTTAGCGATCTCTCTTTGAGATAGTGTTTTTTTGCTTTTTTCAAGTATACAAAGTACGTCAAATTGTTTTTTTGAAAGATTCATATATTAAACTCCATAGGTCATTATTATTTCATTTTACTTTTTGTCTTTATGATTCTGAAAATTCCCTTAACAAGCAGATTTATCGCCAGTATCATAAGAGATATAACCGCCGCAAGCTCAGGCTTTGAAAGTGTCTGATATTGATTTATCATCAGTGAAATGGGTTTTGTTTGAGATGACGCCAAAAAGGACACTGCTGAAATCGTCATCATACAGTTTACAAAAAAGTACACAAACATCTCCATGAGAGTTGTAACGCTTTGAGGCAGGAATACGTCCTTTAACATTCTAACCCTTGAAATTCCAAGGGTGTCACCCACGGACTCAAGATTACCGTTGATCTTTGAAAATGAATTATACATCATAAGATAGGGCGAGGATATAAAATGCACAGTATTTACCATTACAAGAATAAGCATCGTATTATATATTCCCGTTCCCGAAAAAGTCATAGCATATGCAAGACCAAGAACAAGTCCGGGGATTGCCGCTGAGGTTATGGACGAAAGGTGAAGAAATTTTGAGGTTCCCGACTTCATTCTTGCCGAAAGATAAGCTGTCAAAAATGCTACCGCGCTTCCGAAAAGAGCAACTATCAGTGCCATTACCACCGAGTTTACAAGGAATTCCGATGTGTCCTCAAAAACCGATGTAATATTATTTACCGTAAAGGTTATATTATTGGGATAGCCCTTTGTAAATGCCAAAAAGATAAATGACCCAACGGGAGAGAGCGAAAAGATCGCTGCAAAGGTGCAGATAATGTATGAAAACACCTTTGTGCCAATGGTTTTGGTTTCCTCGAATTTCTTTGTAACAAAGGTTGAATTTCCTCCATCCTTGTTAAAAAGATCAAACAAAAATGCGATCAGAGCAGGCACAAGAAGCATAGCTCCCCACACCGCGCCCTTGCCATATTCCATTTGACCTGCAACCTCATCGTACATAACTCTCGGGATCGTCATATAATTCCCGCCCACTGCCATGGGAACACCGTAGTCTGTGACAATAAGAGTAAAAATAGCAAAAACGATGGATATAAGGGGCTTTTTTAAATATGGAAGGGTTATTACAAAGAACTGACGGAGCTTTGATACTCCAAGAACCGCTGCAGCTTCATAAGGAGAAGCATCCTCGTATTTCATGACGTCAGCAAACATAAGGTAGGCAACGGGCAAGGAATAAAGAACGGAACCGAGAACGATGCCCCACATGCCGTAAATTCCGCCGTCAAAGCCCAAAAGCTTTGTGACGATACCGTTATTGCCGAAAAGCATTATCAACCCCATTCCGAGAGAAATTGAAGGAACGAGCATCGGCAGGGTAAATATAACGCTGAAAAGCTCCTTGCCGCGAATGGCAGATCTATACACAGCCCTTGCTAATAAATATGAAGTTACGACCGTTATTAAGGTTGCAACAAAGCCAACGGTTAAAGTATTTATAACAACCGTTGTAAAATTTTGAGATGAGAAAACAAGCTTAATGCTTTCAAGGTTTATATTTGAAAACATTCTCACAAGAGGAATGATAACAAGTGATATAAAAATTGCGGAAAGAAGTATTTTTGTTCCGTCGATCACGTCAAAAAGCTTACGCTTTTGGCGCATTTTGGGCATATCCATATTTTACTCCTTCCCTTCACTTCGTATATTTCATAAGCGAGTCGATCTTGGTCTTTAAATTACCTATTACGAAATCCTCAACATACTTGTTTGCGGGATTTTCAATTATTTTTTCGGGCACGTCAAGCTGGGCAATACTTGCCTCCTCCATTACCATTATCCGATCTGACATTGCAAAGGCTTCCTCTTGGTCATGAGTGATATATATCATCGTCGTGCCGAAATCTCTCTGTATCTTCTTTATTTCGGCTCTGAGGGAAAGCCTTGTTGCAACATCAAGGGCGGACATGGGCTCGTCAAAAAGTATGATCTCGGGATTAAGCACGAGAGTTCTTGCAATAGCAACTCTCTGCTGCTGACCGCCCGAAAGCTCTGCAGGCTTTTTATTTTTATGCTCGGTAAGGTTCATCACCTCGAGAAGCCTTTCAGACCTTTCCCTTGCCTCGGCTTTGATCTCTTTT
>JAZQRT010000116.1:0-19003 GCA_045629725.1 Eubacteriales bacterium
CCGAGAAGATGTAAATGAGATATTGAATGATGTTTTCTTAAAAGCGTGGAATACAATTCCGCCGTACCGTCCGGAGTCCTTGAAAAGTTATCTTGGAATGCTTTGCAGACAACTGTCGCTCAATCGGAGCAAGGGAAAGCAGGCAAAAAAGAGAAATTCTAATTTTGATTTGATTTTGGACGAGCTTGGTGAATGTATTGCGGATAATGCAGGGAATGACATAGTTGATGAAATTGCCTTTCGCGATGCGTTAAACCGTTTTATTGCTTCTTTGTCTGTCAGAGACAGACGTGTTTTCATTGCAAGATATTGGTATACTTGCTCTGTTTCACAAATAGCAAAAGAATATTCGTTGAAAGAGAGTCATGTAACTGTGCTTTTAACGAGGATACGAAAAAAATTAAAGGATCATCTTATGAAGGAGGGTTTTAATATATGAAATCCCATGAGCTTTATACATTACTCGGAGAAATTGACAGCAAATATATATCTGATGCCTGTCCCCGAAATATTAACAAGGAGAAAAATCATATGACACAAAAGATAAGAAAAAAAACAATATACGGAGCGCTTGCCTTTGCGGCGTGCTTTGCATTGATGCTCACAGGAGTAATAGGCTGCTTTACAAGATCCGGTAACTCAAATGGCAATTTGATCACAATAACACTTGACGTTAATCCGAGCCTTGAAATTAAAGTAAAGGAAGATGAAAAAGTCCTTGAGGTAATTCCCCTTAATGAGGATGCAAAAGCGGTTATCGGTGAAATGGACTTTGAAGGAAGCAATATCGATGTGACGATCCATGCCATAATCGGTTCAATGGTGACAAAGGGATATCTTACAGAGTTTAAAAATTCTGTGCTTGTCAGCGTGGAAAGTGAGAATGATACGTCAGCGCTTCGCGAAAGGCTGATGTCTGAAATTTCCGCTCTTATCGGTGAGAACAATCTCGGTGGTTCAGTTATAACTCAGAGGGTAAATGCAGACGATAAACTGAAGGAATTAGCCGAGAAATACAATATTTCAGTTGGCAAGGCACAGCTTATCAATGCCGTTTTAGCAGTGAAAACAGATAGAACGTTTGATGAACTTGCCGCCGTTTCGGTAACGGAGCTTTATCTTGCTCTTGGAGAGGAGTATTTTACTGAAAATAACAATTCGATTGAGCTTGAAGCAGAAGGAGCGGTTGTTAATAAACAATACTGCGGAGTTGAACATGCCGTGAAAGAGGCTATTGAGCATTACGGATATTCTGAAAGAGAGATTACAAGGCTCGAAACTAAGCTGGATGTTATTGATGGTCTTATATGTTATACCGTCAAGTTCCGAGTTGAAACTGCAACTCATTTCAAAAACTATCAGGTTATAATTAATGCAGTCACAGGTCATTTCCAGACAGGCGGATACAGCGGAGGAAAATACGGAGAAGACAAAGTACCTACCGATAATGTTCCCGAAGGGCATTTGAATACGATAGATGCCATGGATCTTGCATGTCAGAGAATAGGGGGTACCTTTGATGCCAAGTCCGATATATATCTTAGCCAGATAGAGGGTGAGTATATATGGCATATTGAAATGGAAACGGAAACAATCATTTACTCAATGGATATGTACACCAAAACCGGTGAGATTGTGAATTATAAGGAGAGCCCAAAATCATAAAAAGGTCAATATAGTTTTTTGAGAACATAATTAAAAAAGCTTCGGAATCGAATGCGTTTCCGAAGCTTTTTTGTATTATAGGAAATTACTCTGTTTTGAAATAAAGGATATTTCAAAAGGCGCACTCGTGCGGAGTACTGCTTTCCCTTGAGGTCGTGGACTGCTTTTAGATATTATGTTGTTATTTTCCGTATTCCTCAGCAAGAGCCTTGAATGAGGGCATGGAGTTTATGATCTTCTGCTTATCTGTGCAGTAAGCAATTCTTACGTAGCCTGTAACACCAAAATCGTCGCAGGGAACAACAAGAATTTCATGCTTCTTTGCCTTTTCATAGAATTTATAAGCATCTTCTTCAAGGGCTTTAACGAAAAGGTAGAAAGCGCCGTCGGGCTTAACACATTCATAGCCGAACTCTGTAAGTCCCGAGTAAAGGATATCGCGGTTTTCCTTGTATGCCTCTACGTTTACCTTAGCGTCAAGACATTCACCGATAACTCTCTGGAAAAGGCTGGGAGCGCAAACGTAACCAAGGGATCTGCCTGCTCCGCAAACTGCAAGGTAGATGTTTTTACCGTCCGCCATTTCGGGGCAAACTGCGATATAACCGATTCTCTCACCGGGAAGCGAAAGAGATTTGGAATAGGAATAGCAAACGAGGGTGTTGGGATAGTAATTCATAAGATAGGGAACCTCTACGTCGGCATAAACAAGCTCACGGTAGGGCTCGTCAGCGATAAGGTAGATCACCTTGCCGTACTCCTCGGATTTTCTTTTCAATACGTCGCAAAGAGCGATGATGGTTTCCTCGGAATAAACAACTCCGCTGGGGTTGTTGGGTGAATTTACGATTACTGCTTTTGTATTTTTTGTAATTCTGCTTTCAAAATCTGCAATATCTATCTGGAAGGTCTTTTCCTCGGGCAGACTTACAACGGGAGTTGCGCCTGCGTTTTGGATAAATACTCTGTATTCTGTGAAGAAGGGCGCAAAAACGATGCACTCGTCCCCCATGCCTTCCTCAACAACTGCTTTAAGACAAATGGAAAGGGAAGCCGCCGCTCCGCAGGTCATGTAGATGTGGTTGGGAGTGATCTCGGTTCCAAATCTTCTTTTGATGTTTTCGGCGATCTTTGTGCGTACTCCCGCATCGCCCTGTGCGGAGGTATATCCATGGAGAGAAACAGAATCCTCAGTTTCAAGAAGGCGTTTAACTGCTTCGTTTACTTCCTTTGGTGCGGGAACACTGGGGTTTCCGATACTGAAATCGAAGACCTTATCAGCTCCTATTTCAGCAGAGCGAGCCTTGCTGTATTCAAATATTTCTCTGATTATCGATCTTTTGTTACCAAGTTCGAACATTTTATTATTGTAAGACATAATGCCACCTACTATATATCAAGTAATTTTTTTGCGTTTTTATAAAGTATTTTGTCAAGGACTTCCTTGTTATCCACATAGGAGCAAACCAAATTGTGAGAACGGGAAGTATGACCCGAAGGTCTATTTTATTACTCGTATCCATGAGTCCTGAAAGCGTACCATCTGAAAAAGGCGGTATCCCGCCTTTTTTTGATAGATGGTCTATTGTTTTCTTTGCTATCTTATCAGGAAAGATATGAGTATGAAAATCGATAACCATTTTATATGTTGGCAAGATCCTCGCAGGAAAGTGTAACGATATTGTTTTGTGTAAGGATCTGATCGATTTTATTTATATCGGAGGCTTTCATAACAACATAAGCCTTATCTGAATCGATGGAAAGACCGTACATGTATTCAATATTCACGTTGTTTTCGTCAATAGTTTTGAGAAGGGACTGGAGGCTTCCGACCTTGTGAGGAATCTGAATAATGGAAACGTCGGACAAAAGGGAAGAAAAACCGTTTTCTCTGAGTTTTTCCTTACCTAAAGCGGCATTGTCAACGATAAGTCTGAGAAGACCGAACTCTGTTGTGTCGGCAAGGCTCATGGAAATGATGCTTACTCCGTTTTCCTTGAGTACGTTGAGAACCTGTGCAAGTCTTCCTGATCTGTTTTCGATGAATACTGTTAATTGCTTTGCGAACATTGTAATTTCCTCCTGTATTAATATAATTTAGATCAACTGTTATTTTACAGCCTCATATCCGCGGCAGAAAGCAGCCTTATTAATTTCAACCGTCTTTGCGGGAACTGTGGATTCTATAATATCAAGCCAAGTTTCCTTGTCAAAGCCGATAGCAGATGCGGAGTATCCGAGAACCACAGAGTTGAGCACCTTGCTGTTTCCGAGCTCAAGGGCGATCTTCTGTCCGTCGAGCGTGTAAACAGTGTGATCCTTTTTGAGTGTTTCGATTATATTTTCGGGATATTTAGCTGCACCGATAACGACTGTCATGGGGTCAATACGGCAATCGTTTACTATGAGTACGCCGTCCTTCTTAAGAAAATGAGCATATCTCTGGGCTTCAAGTCTTTCAAAGGAGATGATAACGTCTGCCTGTCCTTCTTCAACAACGGGCTCGTTTACCTTTTCACCGTATCTGACGAAGGTAACAACGCTTCCGCCTCTTTGAGCCATTCCGTGAACCTCGGATATCTTAACGTCATATCCGCATTCAAGAGCGGTCTTACCGATAATTCTGCTGGTCAGAAGTGTGCCCTGTCCGCCCACTCCGACGATCATTATATTCTTAACCATTTTTATCTTGCCTCCGTTTTGATTGCACCGAATTTGCAGTAATTGGTACACAGACCGCATCCGTTACACATTGTAGCGTCGATCTTGACCTTTCCGTCCTCGCCCTTTGTCATTGCGGGACATCCGATCTTCATGCACGCTCCGCACTTTTTACAAGTGTCGGGATCAACCTTGTAAACGTTGGGGAACTTCTGTCCCTTGATAAGTACGCAGGGAGATTTTGCGATGATAACTGTGAGTGTGTCGCTTGCAACGCTTTCCTTGACGGTCTTTTCAAGTGTCTGAACGTCAAAGGAATTGACCTCAATAACGTTTGGTACGCCAACTGCACGGCAAAGCTCAGCAAGATCGATGGCGTAGGTATCCTCGCCCTTGAGAGTCTTTCCTGTTGCGGCGTGCTGCTGGTGACCTGTCATACCCGTTGTACGGTTGTCAAGGATCATAACTGTTCCTGTTGACTTGTTATATACCATGTTGATAAGTGAGTTTACACCTGTGTGGAGGAAGGTGGAGTCACCGATAACGGCAACCCAATTCTTTATGTAGTCCTTACCCTTAGCCTTTTCCATTCCGTGGAGTGAGGATATACTTGCGCCCATACAGATCGTTGTATCAATAACGCTGAGGGGAGCAACGGCACCGAGGGTATAACATCCGATATCTCCTGCCGCGTGGAGCTTAAGCTTGTTAAGCACTGAGAACACACTTCTGTGAGGACAGCCGGGGCAGAGAATGGGAGGACGTGCGGGAGAGGCTGCTTTTTCAAAGAATACAGTTTCTTCACCGTAAATTACTTCTCTGAGCATGTTTGCGCTGTACTCGCCCTGACGTGTAAAGCATTCCTTGCCTTTGACCTCAAAGCCCCAAGCTCTGACCTGTTCTTCAATTACGGGCTCAAGCTCTTCGAATACGTATACTGTTTCAACCTTTGAAACAAAGTCCTCAACAAGCTTCTTTGAAAGGGGATTTACAAGTCCGAATTTAAGAACGCTTGCACTCGGACATGCTTCTTTAACGTACTGATATGCAATTCCGCAGGTGATGAATCCGATCTTTGTATCATTGATCTCCACCTTGTTTACGGACATTTCCGCTGCATCCTGAGCCATACGGTTTTCTCTTTCCTCAACCTTGAGGTGGCGTCCGATGGCGGATGCGGGCATCATAACGTATTTACGCATATCTCTTTCATAGGTACGGTCCTCAACCTCAACTCTGTCGCAAAGCTCAACGGTGCTCTGTGAGTGAGCGAGCTTTGTTGTTGTTCTGAGGATAACGGGAGTGTCATATTTTTCGCTGAGCTCATATGCGATCTTAACGAATTCCTTAGCCTCACCGCTGTCGGAGGGCTCAAGAACGGGAACGTGAGATGCTCTTGCGATCATTCTTGTATCCTGCTCGTTCTGTGAACTTGCAAGTCCGGGGTCATCGGCAACCACAAAAACAGAACCGCCGTTTACACCTGTGTAGGCAAATGTATAAAGGGGGTCGCTTGCCACGTTAAGACCAACGTGCTTCATACAAGCAAGGCTTCTGACACCTGATATGGATGCTCCGATAGCAACCTCTGCCGCAACCTTTTCGTTGGGTGCCCATTCTGTATATACTTCATCGTATTTTGCAAGATATTCACTGATCTCGGTGCTGGGGGTTCCGGGGTATGCGCTGGAAAGCTTTACTCCCGCCTCATATACGCCTCTTGCAATAGCCTCGTTACCGAGCATTATCGTTTTTTTGCTCATTATTTGTTACTCCTTAAATCTTTTACTCTTTTTGCTTTACCCTCAAATCTCTGAAGCGTGTTGGGAGATTCAAGAAGGATCTTAGCGTCAAGACCAAGCATTATCTTGAGCTTGTTTCTTACCTCTGCGGTAATTTTTTCAAGTGTTGCAAAAGAGTCTGTTACCTCTGCAAGCTCAACCTTAACGGTAAGCTTATCAAGATATCCTTCTCTTTCAAGAATGATCTCATAGTGAGGACCAAGCTCGTTTACACTGAGGATAACCTCCTCTATCTGGCTGGGGAATACGTTTACGCCGCGGATCTTAAGCATATCGTCGCTTCTTCCCGAGAGGTTTTCCATACGGCAGAATGTTCTTCCGCACTTGCACTTTTCATAGAAAAGACGTGTAATGTCCTTAGTTCTGTATCTGATAAGGGGAATTCCTTCCTTTTTGATACAGGTGATAACAAGCTCACCCTGTTCTCCTGCGGGAAGCACCTCACCCGTTACGGGATCAATGATCTCGGGAATGAAGAAGTCCTCGTTTATGTGCATTCCGCAGTGCTCAAGACATTCGCCCGAAACACCGGGACCCATGAGCTCGCTCATTCCGTAGTTTGAGGTGATGAGGATGTCGCGTCCCCAATATTTGTGCATTTCCTCACGCATAGCATCTGTCAGAAGCTCACTTCCCACAAGGGCGATCTTAACGCTGAGGTCCTTTTCGGGATCAAGTCCCATTTCTCTTGCGACCTCTGCAAGACGCAGAGCGTAGGAGGGTGTTGCAACGAGCAGGGATGTTTCAAAGTCCTGCATATACATGATCTGCTTTTGAGAGTTACCTGTGGATGAGGGTACGATTGCGGAGCCGATGTTTTCAAGTCCGTAATGAAGACCGAGGGCTCCGGTAAACATTCCGTAACCAAAACATATCTGTGCGGTATCGTCTGCAGATGCGCCGCCCATACAAGCAATTCTTGATACACATTCAGTCCAAGTTTTAAGGTCATTTTCCGTGTAACCTACAACGGTGGGCTTACCTGTTGTACCGCTTGATGCGTGAATTCTGACAAGCTCATTCTTTGGTACCGCAAAAAGACCGAAGGGATAATTGTCACGCATGTCCTGCTTTGTAACGAAGGGAAGCTTGGCAAGATCTGCAAGTGTCTTGATATCCTCGGGCTTCACACCCTTTTCATCCATCTTGCGTCTGTAGGGCTCAACCTTTTCGTAAACGCGGCTCACTGTTTCCTTGAGTCTTTCAAGCTGTAATTTTTCTATTTCCTCGCGGGGAAGTGTTTCTTCTTTTGACCAAATCATTTTTATATATTCCTTAATTTCATTATTTTATTTCGTCTGCAATTTCCTTATCGAAGGCGTTGAAAATTATTGCATCGTCAACCTTTTTTGTGCAAAGGCTTACGATTAAGGTTATTATGGCTGAGAATGCCATGCAGATAACGCCGATAAGAGGAGAGAGGGAAACGCCGTCCTTGAGAGCAATTCCAAAGGAGCATGCCCAGCCGTTCTTGTCATAACCGAATATGATGATGAGGGCACAGGTGAGCACAAGGGAGCTGATTATGGACGTCCAAACCGCAGGGCGAGTAACCTTTTTCCAAATAACGCCCAGAACGTAAGGTCCCATAAAGCATCCTGCAAGAGTACCCCAGCTTATACCAGTCATATATGCAATGGCGGCAATACCGAATTTTTCATTGAGTAGTGCAAGAACAACGGAGATAACGATGAAAACAAGGCAAAGGCTTTTCATGACCAAATTTACCTTTTTGTCATCGGCATTCTTACCAAGCTTTCCCTTGTATATATCCACCGCAATCACCGATGCACTTGCAAGGGATACTGAGGAAAGAGTGGACATACTTGCCGAAAGGATAAGCACCGCGATGATTCCCGTAAGTCCTACAGGAATTGCGACCTTGAGCATGGTGGGAATAACGTTTGCGTGTGGGATGCCCTCGGTTTCGGGAAAGAATGAGCTGAGAGCACCTGTAAAGTATGCTATAAATCCGATTATGAGAGCAAAGGCGGTACTTATAACAACACCCTGAGTGATAGCCTTTTTATCTCTGATCGCGTAATACTTATGTATAGTTTGGGGAAGAGCCCAAACTCCGAATGAGGTAAGAAGTATAAGTGAAATAAGGGAAACGGTGCTTCCGTAAATTCCCGTTGCTTCCGCATCAAAGGTGAACCATGTAAGGTTGGGGTCGTTTACAAGCTTTGAAATGTCCCAGCTTACGTTTTCTGTGTTCATAAAGCAGAGGATCATACATACGACTCCGATTATCATGATAATACCCTGAATAAAATCGGAAAGCGCCGTTGCAAAATATCCGCCGAAGAAAAGGTAAAGGGCGGTGAGAGCGGCAAGCGCTATCATAACGATCCATCCGTCAATTCCGAAAACGATCTCGAAAAGACTTGAAATACCGCTGTATACCGATGAAGAATAGGGAATAAGGAACAGGAAGATTATAATTGCCGAGGCAAACTTAAGGCGGCGGCTGCCATATCGCTTTTCGAAAAACTCGGGCATGGTCTTAGCCTCAAGACGGCGTGTCATGTTCTTTGTTCTTGCTGCAAGAACGAGCCATGCGATAAGAGTTCCGATAATTGCGTTTCCGATTCCTATCCAAACCGATGCAAGTCCGAAGGAGCGTCCGAACTGACCTGCATATCCTATAAATATAACTGCTGAAAAATATGTAGTTCCGTATGCAAATGCCGTAAGCCAGCCGTTAAGTCCGTTTTTTCCCGCAAGCAGGAAATCGTCAACGGAGCCGGAACGGTTTTTGGTATAAAAAGCAACTCCGACCATCGACAGAGCATATATTATCAAAACGATGTAATCTAAAATCATAAGGGTCTCCAACTTGTTTAATCTTCAATACGCTATATATAATATATCTATATTATTAATGTTGTGAAAAACAAATGGGATTGTAGCATACTTTTTCGGCTTTGTCAATACGATTTTCACATTTTATCGCTTTAAAGTGATAAAATTTTTTAATGTATATTATTTTGGCGGATATCGCTTCGGAATTTGCTGAAATAATCGGCGCAGTTGCGAATGCGTGGGCTTGTTTAGGGTAATTTCAAGGGGTAAAAATTTATTTTTATTCATTCTCATAGTTGACAATTTAAGGAGTATGTATTATAATTACTCTGTATAGTAATAGGTATGTCAATTTTTAGAATGAATTTGGAGATATAAATAATGAACAGACGAGAAGCGAGAGAACTTTTATTTACACTTGTTTTTGAGTATGGCTTTAAGCAGGAGGAGGATTTTTCCGCCGTATATGCTTCTGCCCTTGAAAACAGAGAATTTGAAGAAGACACGTACGTTAAGAGCGGATTCGAGGGAATCGTTGAAAACGTAAAGGTAATCGATGAAAAAATATCCGCCCATTCTGCATCATGGGCACTTTCCAGAATTTCCAAGGTATCTCTTGCTATAATGAGAATTGCAGTTTACGAGATGCTCTTCTGTGATGATATTCCCGTAAACGTATCCATCAACGAAGCCCTTGAGCTTGCAAAGAGATTTGACGAGGAAAAGTCACCTAAATACGTAAACGGGGTGCTCAACGCAATAGCATCCGAAAGAGGAAAGAACGACTGATGTCACTGGTCCTCGGAATTGATACGAGCAATTATACCACATCATTCGCTCTTGCAAGGGATGGGGAGATAATTTGCAATCTGAAAGAACCTGTGTTTGTAGGGAACGGACAAAGAGGTGTCAGACAAAGCGACGCGGTATTTTCACATATAAAAAATATACCGAGTCTGTCACAAAGGCTTCGTGAGTATTTGAAAAATGACAAGATCGATGCTGTGGGTGTATCGGTAAGTCCCAGAGATGCCGAGGGGTCATATATGCCATGCTTCCTTTCGGGAGTTGCGGTGGCGAGTGCTTTGTCTTCTGTAAACGGTGTTCCGATGTATGAATTTTCACATCAAAGGGGACATATATATGCCGCTCTTTATTCTGCCGGTGTAACACATCTTTACGGAGGAAGATTTATAGCCTTCCATGTATCGGGAGGCACCACGGAGGCGCTCCTTGCAGACGGTGAAAGCATTGAGATAATCGGCGGAACAAGGGACCTTACGGCAGGTCAGCTTATTGACCGAAGCGGAGTTTATATGGGGCTCCCCTTTCCCTGCGGCAAACATATTGAGGCTCTTGCAAAAAACGGCAAGGTGCCGAAGGTGAAGGTCTCTGTTTCGGGTGAGTACTGTAATATGTCCGGCGGAGAGAATAAGGTTAAAAAGATGCTTGAGGAAGGTGCCTCAAAAGAAGACGTTTCGGCATACGTCATTGAATTTATAAGAGCAAACCTTGATAAAATTACGGAAAATATACTTTCGGAGTATGGAAATTTGCCCCTTGTTTTTTCGGGTGGCGTAATGAGCTGCAGGGCGATCAAGGAATATTTTGAAAATAAATACGGCGCGTATTTTGCCTCCCCCGAGTTTTCCTCGGATAACGCATCAGGTACGGCGCTTCTCGGAGAGCTTGAATTCAAAAGGAACGGTGGCAGATGAATAAGGGATTCAGACAGTTGACCGTGTCACAGATAAACGAATATATCGGAATGGTCTTTGACAGTGATATGATACTCGCAAACGTATCCGTTGTGGGAGAAATCACGGATTTTAAATACTACCCCTCGTCGGGACATATGTATTTTTCACTTAAAGATTCCGAGAGCGTGTTGAAATCCGTGATGTTCAGATCATCAGCATCAAGGCTTTCCTTTGTTCCCAAAAACGGCATGAAGGTCGTGGCAGCGGGAAGGATAGGCGTGTATCCCAAAAGCGGAGCGTACCAGCTTTACGTTTCCTCAATGAAGGAGGACGGCAAGGGAAGCGCTGCGGAGGCTTTTGAAAGATTAAAGAAAAAGCTGGAGTCCGAGGGACTTTTTGACTCAGCAAGAAAAAGACCGATCCCCGAGTTTCCAAGGAGAATCGGTGTTATAACCTCCCCAAAGGGCGCTGCGCTACAGGATATTCTGAACGTAAGCGGTAGAAGATGGAATCTTGCGGATGTGGTGATATGTCCGTCGGCAGTTCAAGGAGAGCTTGCTCCCTTTGAGCTGAGGGAGGCAATGAGGTATTTCAATACTTACGGCGGAGTTGACCTTGTAATAATCGGACGGGGCGGCGGCTCGGGTGAGGATCTCAGTGCTTTCAATGATGAAGAGCTTGCTCGTCTTGTTGGAGCATCTCCCGTGCCTGTTATATCGGCAGTGGGGCATGAAACGGACTTCACGATATGTGATTTCGTTGCGGATAAAAGAGCGCCAACTCCCTCAGCGGCCTCAGAGCTCGCAACTCCCGACAAGGCGGAGATTTCGGATATGATGGACCAATCATTGGCTATGATGAAAAGCATTATGGCAAGAAGGGTACTCTATTTAAGAGAAAAGCTTTCCTCCATGGAAAAGGGAGCGGGACTCTATGCCGGTAAAAATTACGTAAGTCTTATGAAGCAGCGCGTGGAGAGTCTTGAAGATGAGCTTATTAGAAACGAAAGGTCAAGTCTTGATAAACTAAGAGGAGAGCTCGGTGTTCTTGCTTCAAAATTTGAGGGTATAAATCCTCTCGGAGTTCTTTCAAGAGGCTATGCGTATATAACGAATCGGGACGGCGAAAGAGTTGACTCGGCAAAAAAGACAGCTATCGGAGAAAATTTGAAGGTAAGATTTGAAAGCTCCTGTATCTCTGTGGAGGTAACGGAGTGTGAAAGCGAATGCGAGTAAGGAATAATATAATAATGAGGTAGATAAAATGCCTGCAAAAAAAACAAAAAAGGAAGAAATAAGCTTTGAGGAAGCACTGGAAAGGATAAACGAGATCTCGGAAAAGCTAAGCGGCAATTCTCTTGGACTTGACGAATCCGTGGAGTTATATGCGGAGGGCATGAAGCTTATTGCACAGTGTAAGGAAAAGCTTGACAGCGCTGAGAGAAAGATACATCTTGTCAGCGATAAAAAAACAAATAAAACAATAGATTATACATTTGAGGAGGAATAATCATGTCACTTGAAATTTTGATCAATGAAAATGCTACGAAGGTAAAAGAAACACTCAGCAAGCTTCTTGTAGGAAGAGGATATTCAGAAAATCTTATTGAAGCGATGAAGTACACAGCCCTTTCGGGAGGAAAATTTATCAGACCCTTCCTCGTAACAGAGTTCTGCAGAATGAACGGCGGTGTGGACGGAGATTCACTTACTCTTGCTTGTGCAGTTGAAATGATACATGCTTATTCACTTATTCATGATGATCTTCCCTGTATGGATAATTCCAAGGTAAGACGCGGCCGCGCATCCAATCATATTGTAAACGGAGAAGCGGGAGCGCTTCTTGCGGGAGACGGACTTCTCACAAAGGCGTTTCAGGTAATTGCGGATTCTCCCATAAGCGCAGAGGCGAGAATCGATGCGGTACGTGAGCTTGCAAGATATTCAGGACCCGACGGAATGGTTGGAGGTCAGCAGCTTGACTGTGAGCAGGTAACTGCGGGAATGACAAAGATAGTTGCAATCCACGAGGGAAAGACTGTTGCGCTCATTCAGGCAGGGTGTGTTCTCGGCGTAATTGCCGCAGGCGGAACAAAGGCAGATAAGACCGTTGCCCGTGAATACGGATATAATATCGGAATGGCGTTCCAGATAGTTGATGACGTTCTTGACGTTATCGGAGATAAGAATAAGCTCGGTAAGCCCACAGGTACTGACCTTGGAAACGGAAAGACCACCTTCGTAACACTTCTCGGAGTTGACAAGTCCATCGAGCTTGCAAAGGAATATACGGAAAAGGCAAAGGCTGTTCTTCCCGATAATGAGCACGGAAAGGTTCTTTCTGAGCTTGCAGACTACCTTGGATCAAGACTTAACTGAAAATGAGACTTGATTTGTACCTTGCCCAGATGGGATTTGCGCCCACTCGTCAAAAGGGAAGATACCTTATAGATAACGGATGCGTTGAGATAGACGGAAAGGTATGCACCAAGGCGTCATTTGACGTTTTGGAGCATAATGTGAAGATCATAGGTCAAGGTATACCCTACGTCGGCAGAGGCGGATTTAAGCTTGAAGGGGCGCTGCGGGAATTTAAGATTTCCGTAGAGGGCTTCGTTTGTGCGGATATCGGCTCCTCCACGGGGGGATTTACGGATTGTCTATTGAAAAACGGAGCCAAGAGAGTATTTGCCATTGACAGTGGCTCCGATCAGCTTCATGAAAGCTTGAGAGATGATCCGCGAGTGGTTGTAATGGAAAATTTCAATGCCAAGGGGCTCACCAAAGAGGCGATTGGCTGTGAGGTGGATGCCGCAGTGTGCGACGTATCCTTTATATCTCAAAGGCTGATACACAAAAACGTAAGTGATATTTTAAAAAACGGGGGATATTTCATATCCCTTATAAAGCCTCAGTTTGAGGCGGGCGGAAAGCAGTATCTCGGAAAGGGCGGAATAGTGAGGGATGAAAAGGTCCTGAGGCGCGCCGTTGATGACGTAGTTAAAAGCGCCGCAGAAAACGGGATGGAATGTCTCGGAATAACACTCTCGCCCATAAAGGGCGGTGACGGAAACACCGAATATCTTGGCTGTTTCCGAAAAAAGACGGAATAAAAGAAGGAATGAAAAATGAAGAATAACCGACAAAAGCAGATCCTTGATATAATATCTGCAGAGGCTATCGAAACACAGGAAGAGCTTATAGACAGACTTACCGCCTGCGGATACAAGGTTACACAGGCGACTATCTCACGTGATATAAAGGAGCTTAAGCTTGTTAAGACCGCAACTGACAAAAACCGATACAGATACGTCAGAAGCGGAAGCGAGGATGTAAAATCATCAATTAAATACGATAATATCCTTTACGAAACTATGATATCCGTTGACGTTGCGGGGCATCTTGTTGTGATAAAGACTCATAACGGCATGGCTATGGCGGCAGGTGCCGCGATAGATGCCATGGGATGGAGCGAGATCGTCGGAAGCATAGCGGGAGACGATACCGTTTTCGTGGCGGTAAGGACCGAAGAAGGGGTAAAAAACGTTTTTGAGAGATTAAATTCTGTAATTGCTTGGGGAAAATAAATCATGCTTTCGTCACTGTATATTGAGAATATAGCGGTCATAAAAAAACTTGAGCTTAATTTTGATAAGGGCTTCACCGTTTTTACAGGAGAAACGGGTGCGGGTAAATCCATAATCATAGATTCAATAAGACTCATTTTAGGGGCAAGGGCTGATAAAAATCTTATCAGAAGCGGCGAGAGCGAAGCATATGTAAGCGCAGTTTTTTCCGAGGTTGATGAAAGATTTCTGAAAATGCTGAAGCATTATGATATATCACCGGATGAAGAAGGAAATATCATACTTTCAAGGAATATAACCGTTGACGGCAAGAACAAGGTGAAGATAAACGGACGTGCAGTACCCTTGGGGGTTTTGCAGGAGGCAGGCGGTATGCTTATCGGCATACACGGTCAGCACGATACGGTGGAGCTTTTGAATTCCGATAATCACTTGAAATATCTTGATGAATTTGCAGGACTTGAAGGTGAGCTTGCGGAATTTGAGGAGCTTTACGGACAGATGAACAGCCTGAAAAACCGTCTTAAGACCGAGGCGGCGTGGCTGAGAAAAAGCATGGAGGAAGCGCCGAGGCTTAAGGAGCAAATAAAGGAGATTACCTCTGCAAATATCAAAGACGGAGAGCTTGAGGAGCTTGATGCAAGAAGAATAAAGCTGAAAAACTCGGAAAAGCTCTGTAAAAACGCAAATGCGGTGTATAAGACCTTGTACAACAGTGAAAGAGCTCCTGGGTGCGTGGGGCTTATAAAGCTTGCGGTTGCGGCACTTGAAAAGATAGGGGATGACCTGCCGCAGTCCGAGGAATATCTGTCAAAGCTCAGCACGATCTCATTTGAGCTTGAGTCCATAGCCATGGATATAAAGGGACTTACGGACGATAGTGGCTTTGACGATCCCGAGTATGCTCTTGGTAAGATAGAGGAGCGTATTGATGTGATCGAGCGGCTTAAGAGAAAATACGGAAGCTCGGAAAAGGATATCCTGCAGTATAAGGAAAATGCGGAAAAAACGCTGAAGAAGCTTGTCACGGTTGAAAAGGAATGTGAGGAGATAAAGAGAAATCTTGCTCTTCTTTCGGAAAAAGCCTTTTTGCTTGCGGATAAGATAACAAGGAAGAGGACGGAAGGCGCCCGTGAGCTTGAAGAAAGACTCATACAGGAGCTTAAATACCTTGACCTTGACAAAATAAGATTTAAGGTATCAATAGAAAAAAGCACCATGCAGGGAGGCGGAGTCAAGCTTTTGCCCACAGGGTGCGATATTGTGGAATTCCTCATATCACCAAATCCGGGAGAGAGCTTGAAGCCTCTTATAAAGATCGTTTCGGGCGGTGAAATGTCAAGGATAATGATGGCATTCAGATGTATCTTCACAGACAGATACGGAATTCCATCTATGATATTTGATGAGATAGACACGGGTGTTTCGGGAAAGACCTCGGAAAAGATGGGGATGAAGCTCAAGCAGATTGCGAGAGGGTCCTCTCAGGTGTTTTGTATAACCCATTCCTGTCAGGTTGCCGCATGCGGTGATACTCACCTTAAGATCGCCAAAAAAGAGGTGGACGGCAGGACTGAGACCTATGTGAAGGCACTTGATATGAACGATAGGATCGAGGAAATATCAAGGATCATGGGCGGTGTCAAGATATCGGATAATATCAGACTCGTGGCTGAGGAAATGATACGAAAGGCTGAAGAAAATAATTTTTACAATTAAAATAAATGCAAACAAAGCAAAAAACAAGGAGAAAAAAATGCAGATTTACGAAGAACTTGTTGCAAGAGGGCTTATTGCTCAGACAACAAATGAAGAAGAGATCAGAGAAATGATCAATGCCGGAAAGGCAACATTTTATATAGGATTTGACCCCACGGCAGACAGCCTGCACGTTGGTCACTTCATGGCTCTTTGCCTTATGAAGAGACTTCAGATGGCGGGTAACCGTCCCATCGTGCTTATCGGCGGCGGTACTGCCATGATCGGCGACCCTTCGGGAAGAAACGATATGAGAGCGGTGATGACCGTTGATACCATCAAGCACAACTGCGAGTGCTTCAAGCGCCAGATGGAGAGATTCATTGACTTTTCAGAGGGGAAGGCTATAATGGTAAACAACGCGGATTGGCTTCTCGACCTTAATTACGTTGAGCTCCTTCGCGAGGTCGGAGCTTGCTTCTCTGTAAACAGAATGCTCGCGGCAGAGTGCTATAAGCAGAGAATGGAAAAGGGACTCACATTCCTTGAGTTCAACTACATGATCATGCAGAGCTATGATTTCTACGCTCTTTACCAGAAGTACGGATGCAATATGCAGTTTGGCGGCGTCGACCAGTGGAGCAATATGCTTGGCGGTACTGAGCTTATCAGAAGAAAGCTCGGTAAGGTTGCTCATGCTATGACTATCACACTTCTTCTTAACTCAGAGGGCAAGAAGATGGGTAAGACACAGAAGGGCGCAGTGTGGCTCGATCCCGCAAAGACAACACCCTACGAGTTCTTCCAGTATTGGAGAAACGTTGCCGATGCAGACGTTATAAAGTGTCTTAAGCTTCTCACGTTCCTTCCTGTTGAGCAGATCGAAAAGATGGCAGAGTGGGAAGGAAGCCGTCTTAACGAGGCAAAGGAGATCCTTGCATACGAGCTCACAAACCTTGTTCACGGCGAGGAAGAGGCAAAGAAGGCACTTGCCGCTGCAAAGGCTATCTTCGGCGGCGGAGCTGATGCGGATATGCCTACAACAGAGGTAGGAGCTGATGCTCTTACAGATGGTAAGATCACTGTTGTTGATCTTCTCGTAATGGGTAAGATGGCACCCTCCAAGGGCGAAGCAAAGCGTCTTGTGATGCAGGGCGGAGTAACCCTTAACGATGCAAAGGTTGAAAAGTTTGACACAGCCGTTGATGCACAGGCTCTTAAAGAGGGCGTTGTAATAAAGAAGGGTAAGAAGATATTCCGTAAGTTTATCCTTGCTTAATTCATGGTAACGGGGTAGAATATATTGTAAATGCACTCACCCGTAATTCTACCCCCTTTCTTTTATAGATAAAGATCAAGTTTAGTAAGGCACTTTAGGGAGCATGGCTTCTCAAAGGGCTGTATTGGAGATAGTGAAATGGTAGATAACAGATTAACAGAGGCTGTCCGCTCTCTTGCGGCGTCGGGCGTTCTTGAATATACCGAGGATGGGAATCTTTCCGAGATATCCACCTTTCGCATCGGCGGTAAATGCAAGCTTATAATTTATCCGAAGAATTTCTATGCACTTCGTCAGATCGTGGAGCTTGCAATTTCCACAGAAAGCGACTATGCGGTATTCGGAAGATGCTCCAACGTGCTTTTTGCGGATAAAGGCTGGGACGGTGCGCTGATACTTACAACAAAGATGAAGGGAATATCAAGAAAGGGAAGCGCCATCACTGCAGAGTGCGGAGTTCTCCTTAGTGATCTTTCAAAATTTGCTATGAGATCAGGGCTTGCAGGGGGAGAATTTATGTACGGTATTCCCGGAACTGTGGGCGGTGCCGTTTATATGAACGCGGGTGCTTACGAGCATGCGGTATCCGAGCTTATAACAAGCTGTACTTATTACAGTGTCAGCGAAAATAAGATCGTGACCCTCGGAAATGCCGAAATGGAATTCGGATACAGAAAAAGCGTGTTTATGCACGATACGGATAAGATAATCCTTGAGGCAGTATTTGATTTTCCCGAGAAGAAATCAATGGAAGAAATAAAGGCGCAGATGGACGATTATATGTCAAGACGCCGTTCCAAGCAGCCTCTTGAATATCCCAGCGCGGGTTCTGTATTCAAAAGATGCGAGGGATATTTCACCGCAAAGCTTATTGACGAAGCAGGCTTCAAGGGCAGAATGGCGGGAGGCGCCATGGTTTCAACAAAGCATGCGGGATTTATAATCAATTATAAGGATGCAAAGGCGGCAGACGTTCTGTATCTTATTGATCAGATAAAGAAAACGATAGCGGAAAGAAACAATCTCAATATTGAATGTGAGATCATTTATTTTGGAGATAAAGAGGAATAAAATGTCTTTTTCACAGGATGCAAAAAATGATTTATGCACCCAAAGCATAAAAAAAAGGTGTTGCAAGATCTCACTTCTTTATGGGATGTTGCTTTTTTCGGGCGTGTTTACGGGAAACAGGATAAAGCTTATAACCGAAACCGAGGGTGTTGCAAGCCTTGTTGCGGGGCTTCTCCATTCACTTGCTGGGGTAGAGTCTAATTTATACGTAAGTGAGAAAAAAAGCGGAGGAGAAACCATCGGAAGCTATAAGCTTACCGTTGCCGTTAAGTCGGACGTGGAAAAGGTAAGTGCGCTTTTCGGTGATCATATTGATGAGATAGACCCTGCGGTATTTTCCTGCCCTATGTGCGAGAGCTCTTTTTTGAGAGGTGCGTTTTTGGTGGGCGGGAGCGTCAGTTCCCCAAAAAGCGGCTACCATCTTGATATAACCACGCCCTCTCCCGTGCTTGCCGCAGGCGTTTGCGATATGCTTAATTCAAACGGATTGCAGGCAAAATGCACCGAAAGACAGGGCAGAATGGCAGTATATCTTAAAGACAGTGAGCAAATACAGGATTTTCTCACCCTTATAGGAGCTCAGCTTGCGGCTCTTGATATGATGAATGAGAAAATATTCAAGGACGTAAGAAATAATGAAAACCGCCGCTCAAACTGCGAAACGGCAAACATCTTCAGAATGACGGGAAGCGCAGAGGAGCAGACAAGGGCGATAAATAAGATAATGGCGGAGGGA